>CAYSQN010000010.1:0-10873 GCA_964433305.1 Microcaldota archaeon
GATTCCAGCCCCTATGCATCGGCCCTCTTTCCCGCTCAACCCCGGCTTGATGGTGCTCCATAAACATTAAATAATCGCATCCCGTATGCTTCTCGTGCGACCATTGGCAAAGCAGTCCCCTAATTCAGGTGTTTTATTGCACCGCAAGTTATCGGGCAGAGTCTTTTTTGCCTCTGTTTTCTTCATGCTTATCCTCTCATCTCTTTCATTTTCCCAAATCGAAGCCCCCCAGCTTGCCTCAATCGCCACTGTGCGGGTGGAGGAGAACGGGACGGTGCGCGCGGTCGGCGGGGAGATGAGTGAGGTGAAAATAGACGTTTCAGTCCCGCTGCAAGGCCCCTATCAGTCCACGCAATCGCAATCACAGGTGCGATCGGACGCCTACGGGAACCAATTCATCTCAATACAATCAACGCACCCGCCCAACCCATTCACTTACCATGAAGAAATAATTGTCCACTCAAAGGCGAGGACAACCGATTCGCTTCCGGAAAGCTACGTCATACCCGAATCAATGTCCATCTACCTCTCCCCAACCCCCCGCACCCAGTCTGACAACGCAAAGATACGCTCGATTGCCCAGGACATAACGAGCGGCTCCGCCGATGAGTTTGAAAAAGTTGCCAAATTGGCAATCTGGGTGCACCAAAACATGAAATACAATGACGCCTTGGTGGGGCAGGAAAACGATGCGGTCTGGGCGCTGCAAAACCGGCAAGGCGTCTGCGTGGAATACTCCACCCTATTCATCGCCCTCGCCCGCTCGATAGGCATCCCTGCAAGGTATGTCACGGGCTATGTGTATAGCGATAAATTCTCCAGCTGGATGGGTCATGCCTGGGCCGAGGCGTATGTAGGGCAATGGGTGCCGGTGGACCCCACCTGGTTCGAGGTTGGAACGCTGGACGCCATGCACATAGAAGCCGCAAAATTTCCAGAAATTTCCCGCGAGCCTGCCCTGAGTGCAATGGTCTCCCCGCCCTCCGCCACCCTGGCTTGGGAAACTTCCCAAAAGGGGGGGGTTTTCGCCTCCAACATCGCAGCCCTTGACCTGCAGTTTGACGCGCCGGAAAGCGACTTCATCTTTTCAGCCGCGGAAACCAATTTGCCTATGGGGGAAAGCACCATTGCCTACCTTTCGATGGAGGGAAAAGACTACCGGGTGGTGCAGGCAAAACTCACTCCATGCGTAGGGGAGCAGGCGATAACCTCGGACTCAGGCGAGCAATACCTGATAATGCGCCCGGGCAAGGCAACCACGGCGGCCTGGGTGCTGCACGGGCAGGAAGGCCTTGAGGAAAATTATGTCTACACCTGCCCGTTCACCCTCAATTCGCCCACCCTCGAAAGCCGGGTGCTTGAAGTAAAGCTTGACCCCAGGCTGGAAAAGCTCCAAGCATTCTCCGCAAAACTTGAGAAATTCCAAACCTCCCCATCTGAGAACAACTCGGTGCTCCTCACCTTGCCTTACTCTAGGCAAGGCAAATCATATGTCCTAATAACTTCCGATGGCATATATGGGCAGCAGGTCTCCACATTCACCTCAAAGATACCATTCATGGCCGGCCAATTCGGGAACCGAAAAATCTATGCCGCAGCGCAAGGCGGAGGATACCAGCTGCTCGAGTGGGGCTCAAGCCAAAATTCCACCCTCAAAATAGACATGCTGACCATCCCAGAAAACCTCGTCGTCGGAAAGCATTCGCAGGTGACCGTGCAGATTTCCTCCTCAACCTACCCCCAGCAGGTGCACCTTGAGCTTGGCCTTGCGGGGGAAACATACGCAGCATCCGGAGTGATCACCCAGCCCACGCTGTTCTCCTTCCAGCCTTCCCCCCGCGCGGCAGGGAGCTTCCAGGCAGAGGTGAAAGCAGTATCTCAGGGGAAGATGGCGGACCAAAAAACCGCGCAGGTGAGCGTGTCTCTCCCTCCAAGCGTGACTGCGAAATCAATCAAAACCTCCGGCACAGAGGGCTCCAAGCTCCTAACCACCATCATTCTCTCCTCCCAAAACGATCCATTCTCCACCAAATTAGTGGTGGGCAACAGGGAATTCCTTCCGGATAGCGCATCCTCCATAAAATTGAACCTGCCGGAGGGGGACTACCAAGGGAAACTTTCCTGGGCTGATGCCTCCGGCAACGCCTACTATGAAGAAATGAATTTCACCATACGCGAGCCAACTCTGGCAGAAGCGGCTTCCGAAACCTTTGCCGCTCCCAAGTCGGCAGGCACCTGCCCGGTCTCCCTTGCCATCCTAAGCGTGGCATTCCTCGGCTTGTTCATAAGAAGAAGGTAGCAACATGGAAATTGTCTTTCTCGGCACAGGTGGGGGGCGCTTCAACCTGGTAAGGCAGGTTCGGCGCACCGGAGGCTTCCGCATCAACAGCCAATTGGGCATCCATGTGGACCCCGGGCCCGGAGCCCTTTTTGCCTCCCAGGCATTTGGCCAGCAAAAGCTGGGCCTTGACCTTATAATCATCACCCACAACCACATAGACCATACCAACGATGCGGGCCTGCTGGTGGAGTCCATCAGCCGATATAATGAGAATCACGGAGTGGTGGTGGGCGCCTCAAGCGTGATTGAGGGGGATTACAAGGGGGACCGCGGGATTTCCAACTACCACCTCTCCAATCTGGAAAAGCATTTTGTTGCCCATCCGGGCAAAAAATTCCGCCTCACCATCAAAGGCATCCAGATTTCCATCTTCCCAACAAAAGTGAAGCACGAGGACAAGAAGGGCTTCGGCTTTGTGCTTGAAATGCAGGGCAAAAGAATAGGATACACTTCCGACACCGAGTACTTCAAAGGCATTTCCGCGCAATACCTCGGCTGCGACGTTCTCATCGCCAACTGCCTCAAGCCAAAAGAAGATGGGGTGGGGGGGCACCTCAACACGAACACCACTGCGCGATTGTTTTCCGAAGCCAAGCCCAAGCTCGGGGTGATAACCCACCTGGGGATTTCATTGCTCAAGGACGGCCCGGAAAAAAACGCAAGGAAAATCCAGGGGCTCTCCAGGGTAAAAACAATAGCCGCGCAAGACGGGATGAAAATAGGCCTTCGCACGCTGCGCGCAAGCGTTATCTCGGAAAAAAAGAAGCGAAGCTGACTTCTATTCCTTCTTGTCCAGGGCACTTTTCATATCTGCTTCCTTTGCAATATGGGTCAACCCCCGAAGTGTCTTGGCAAGACGGATCAAGTAGGCTTTTTTTTCTGTATCCTGGTGCTCTCCAGCCGCAACTGAAAGAATGCGCTCCCAGTAATTGCGCATCGGAGTCTCAGAATCAAAATCATAAGGTATCTCCACCCCATAACTCTCCAAGATCGTTTTTGCAATAACTCTCATATTTGCAGCCTGGCCAAGCAACTTTTCGCTTTCGGCTTTATCCGCCCATCTATTTCCGGCTCGCGTTTCAATTGCAGATGCCATCTTGACAAACAATACTTTCACGCCCTGCGCGTCACTGTCTTTCACTTGCGCGATCTTGTCCAAGAGGGAATCAAAAAACAAGCCATTCGCATCGCCGCTTTTATTTTTTCCGACCTGTTTGCCATTTTTGTTGCGTGCCTTATTCTTCCAATTGGTTTTTTCCTTGTAATATGGATTAAAGGTGAGGATTTCCTTCCGGGCTGCCCCCTCCCTATTCTCCAATCCTTTATTGCCCTTGGGCTCTGGCAAGGATTTATTTGGGGAGGCATTGCCTCCTGCAATCACTTGGCTGCCTTCATCAGAAGAGTTTGCGATGAATGGCTTGCCCTGCTTGTCATAGCTAATTCTCACTTTAACGAATGCCATATCCATCCCGAAAAGAATCGTGTATAAAAGTGTTTTTAAATGTGTTGCATGGGGAGGGCGAGTTCCATGTTTTCCCAAAGGCAGGCTAGCCAATCCCCAGCATCCCAAATGCAATCATCATCAGCCCAAATGCAAATGCCAGCCAGGCAACATTTATCCTGTGCGCCATCCTAATCAGGACGCCTATGGTGAGGTAGCCGAAGAAGCAGCTTGAAGCTGCCAGGGCAATTCCATCCACCCAACTTATGCCTGCAATGCCTCCCTGCACTGCCCACAACACTACCTCCGCAAGGAAAACGGTTGGGATGGAAAGGAGGAAGGAGAGGTGGAACGCGCTTTCCGAGTCAAACCCCCTCCAAATCAGCGCGGTGGTGGTGGTGCCTGCGCGGGAAACTCCGGGTATGGTGGAAAAGCCCTGCATCAGCCCGGTGAGCACCCCGTCCTGCCAGGAAGCGGACTCAAAGTTCCTCCATCTCTTTTTCTGCTGGCTGGAGAGAAGATACCCGGTGAGCACGAGGCCCGCGCCCATAAGCACCAGGAGCGTGCTTCCGTCAATAGAGGGAAGCACGAACTTCAGCAAAAGCAAAATTGGCACCCCCACAAGTGCGGTGCACAAAAGCGCGGCAACAAGAAAGCCCACCTTGCCCGAAGCGTGCCTCCTGGCATCGGTCGGGGACTGCAAGAACTTTTTGGCAAGCTCAACTATCTCCTTCCTGAAGTAAACCGTGGCTGCAATAAGCGTGCCCAGGTGGAGGAAGAGGAGCATGGGGATGACATTTTCAGGAGAGCCTCCGAAAAATTTGGTGTAGACCACCGCGTCTATGGTTTTGGAGGAAAGGGGAACCCACTCGGTTATGGCCTGAACCAGGCCAAGGATGATTATCTGCAGCAGGTCCATTTCCGGGACTTCTGCGAAACAGCTTAATAACTTACCCCCTAGAACTGCAAGTATTGTCTGAAGATTATTTGCCCCTCCGGCGAAGCAAAAGTAAATGGCAACAGCGTGTTCCTATGGCAATTTGCGAGCGATTCGGCCCTGATGTCGAAAAAAAGTGGCAGAAGTGGTGGGAAGATAGCCTCACCTACCAGTTCGACGAAAAAGACACCAAGCGGGCAGTTTACACCCTGGACACCCCGCCCCCGTTCACTTCTGGCGCGCTTCACATGGGCCATGTGCTCTCCTACTCCTACTTCGACTTTGTGGCAAGGTACAAGCGCATGCGCGGCTTCAACGTCTATTACCCCCAAGGCTGGGATTGCCAGGGGTTCCCGACCGAAGTCAAAGTCGAGCAGATGCACGGAAGGCAGCCGCCTGAAAAGTTCCGCCAACTCTGCATAGAATGGACGCACCAGTGCATAGCAAAGATGCTCTCACAGATGAAGTCCCTTGGCTTTTCAGCCGACTGGCATCACCAGTACCGCACCATGGACCCCTCTTACCATCGGAAAGTGCAGCTCTCGCTCCTCAAAATGCATGAAAAAGGGCTCATCTACCGGGCAGAGCACCCGGTTTACTGGTGCACCAACTGCTTCTCCGCGCTTGCAAAAACCGACACCGAGGACGCAGCGCGCGACAACGAGCTTCATTTCATCAACTTCGCCCTTGGTGGCGCCCCGGTGCAAATCGCCACCACCCGCCCCGAGCTGATGCACGCCTGCGTGGCGGTGTGCTACCACCCCTCTGACGGGCGCTACAGCAAGCTTGGGGTTGCAACAATAACCACTGCGCTTGGCAAAGAGGTTCCTTTCATCGCAGATTCGGAAGTGGACAAGGAATTCGGCTCAGGCGCGGTGATGGTGTGCACCTTTGGCGACAAGCAGGATGTGGTCTGGGTGTACCGCCACAAGCTTCCAGTCATCAAGGCAATGGATGAGGGCGGGCGGCTCAAGAACACTGCGGATGGGCAAATGGACGGCCTCAAGCCCATCGAGGCAAGGGCCAAGCTGCTTGAGAAGTTCAAAAGCGAGGGCAAACTTGCCAAGACTGCCAAGCTGAGCCAATCCGTCAAGGTGCACGACCGCTGCAAGAAGCCAGTTGAATACCTGCTTTCCATGCAGTGGTTTGCCAAAACGGCCGACCACTCCGAAAAAATAATCGCAGATGCGAAGAAAATCCGCTGGGTGCCGGAATTCGGCATAAGCTACCTTGTGGACTGGGCGACATTCGTGGAGTGGGACTGGGTAATCTCCCGCCAGCGGGTATTTGGCACCCCGCTTCCCTTCTGGGTTGACAAGAACACGGGCGAAACCTACCCGGCGCTTGAAAGCGAGCTTCCCTTCGATCCGCACTCCAAGGCAACCAAGAAAGGCCCGAACGGGCAGGAGCTTTCCGCCGAAACTTCCACCTGCGACTGCTGGGTGGACTCAAGCATCACACCCCTCATAATCGCAAAGTGGCAGGAGGACGAGGCATTCTTCTCCCGCACCTACCCTGCAGACCTTCGCCCCCAGGGGGTGGAGATAGTGCGGACTTGGGCATACTACACCATCTACCGCTGCAGCGAGCTTACAGGCAAACCTCCCTTCAAAGACATACTGCTCAACGGAAGCGTGCTTGCGCCGGACGGCAAGAAGATGAGCAAGTCGCTTGGCAATATCATTGAGCCTGACAAGCTGATATCTGACTATTCTGCGGATGCCATCCGACAATGGGCCGCTCTTTCCGGCGCGATGGCAAAAGACCGCCCCTTCTCCTTCCAGGACATGGCATACTCCAAGAGCTTCCTAAATAAGTTCCTCAACGCCTCAAAACTTGTGGACAAATCCTGCGAGGGATACTCCCCGAGCCAGGAAGACCAAAAATACCTTCGCACAGCCGACCGCTGGATACTCTCCCGCCTGCAAAAAACCATCGCCACCTGCACAAACAGCTTCGAGGGCTTTGAATTCCACCGCGCAATAAAGTCGCTGCAGGACTTCTTCTGGCACGAGTACTGCGATTTTTACCTTGAGTACACCAAGCACAGGATTTACCAGCCAGAGTTATTCGGGGAAGAAAGCAAGAGGGCCGCGCAATGGACCATGGGAAAAGTGCTCCTGGGCTGCTGCCAGCTTCTTGCTCCAGTGGCTCCGCACTCAAGCGAGGAAATTTGGCAATCTTTCCACCCAGGCGCAAGCGTGCACCTCTCCGAATGGCCCAACTCCGAAGCGTCGCTCATCGATGAGGAAGCGGAAAAGCAAGCCCTATTCCTGAACGAAATAACCGGCAAAGCGCGGCAATTCAAGGCGGATAGGAAGCAGCCGCTCAATGCGGAAATCGCCCAAGCCAACATTTCCTTCCCATCTCCAATAGATGGCATCCGCGAGGAGATCGAAGCCACCGCAAAAGTAAAGGTTATTAACCTCAGCTCCGGACAGCCTTCAGTTGAATTCTCCTGAAAAGTTCAAAAGGCGGCGAAAAATGGCTAAACGCAGACCAAAAGCAAAAAAGAAAACCTTGGTGGCAAATGCCAAAGCAAAATTGAAGCCTGCTTCAAAAATCAACCCAAATGCAGGGAAAACCGCCGCAAAAAACCCAAAGGCAAAAAAATCACGGTTCAGAATCAAAAAATCCAGCCGCACTGCCATCCTCAAATACCTCCGCGCCCCAAAGAAAGAAAATTTCACACTGGACTCACCGGCTTACCGGGAAACATTCACCGCAAATTCCCCATCCCCGCTTGAGGAGGAGCCTCTAGACCTCTCGCACCACGCAATCCAGCATCACCATCCGGTGGCGCCTCCAACTGTGGGGAAAAGGGCGATTCCCACTCCGATTGTGGCATTGGCCGGAGGGCTTTTGGTGACCGCAGTCCTGATTACCCTTCTTATCTCTTCTATGGACCTGCACGGCAAGCTTGCCTATATCCTTGGGATTCCCATACTGGCAGGCTCCACCATTTTCTTCTACAGCATCCTTGAGGGGCACCAGTAAGCCGCCGCTTCCAACATCTCTCCCGTCCGTTAGCCTTTTAAACAATTCACCCATACTACTGACGCTTCGGCTGGACCGGGAAACCGGAAAGTGAGGCCTTTGGCCTTGTTTTGCCTAAGATTCCAGCCTCTTGGCAATAGAATTTCAGAGAGGTTATTCAATGGCAAGAATGCACTCCAAAAAAGGCGGCAAGTCAGGCTCCAAGCGCCCGGCAGTCAAAGTTACCCCTGAATGGGTGGAATACTCTGCCCACGAAGTGGAGGACATGATTGTGAAGATGGGCAAGGAGAGCAAGCGCGCCACCGAAATTGGGCAAATCCTCCGTGACACTTATGGCGTTCCCTCGGTGCAGAACCTGTGCGGAAAGCCACTCTCAGTCATCCTGGAAGAAAACGGCGTCAAGCAGGAGTACCCGGAAGACCTTCTCAATCTAATCAAAAGGGCGGTGAACATGCGCGACCACCTCCGCACCAACCGCTCGGACAAGCACAACCGCACCAAGCTCATCCACGTGGAGTCCAAAATAGGGCGCCTCGTCAAGTATTACACGAAATCAGGAAGGCTGCCGGCCGACTGGGTTTATGACCCGACCACGGCTGCGCTTCTGGTGAAGTAGGCAGGTTGATACCATGGCAGACATTTCAAAGAAAAGCAAAATCGTCGACAAGTGGAAACTGAAGAACTGGTACTCGCTCATCGCGCCTGAGATATTCGACTCGCGCGAAATGGGGCAGCTGGTCTCCTCCGACGAGCCGAATTTGGTGAACAGGAAAATAAAGATAGGTCTTGGCGACATGATGGGCAGCTTCTCCCAGTCGACCGCCTACACCTCGGTTTTCTTCAGGGTAAAGGAAGTGAAGGGCAAGTCCGCGCACACCATATTCATCGGCCATGAGCTGGTTCCAGGCTACGTGCGCACCCTTGGCCGCAGGCGCCGCTCCATCATCAACCAGGTGGACGATGTCATCACCAAGGACGGGGTCGGCCTGAGGATAAAGACCATCTGCGTCTCTGGAGTTAAAATCAGCGAGTCGGTAAGGACTGATGTCCGCAAGGGCATTTCAGGCGCAGTGAAGGCATACGCGGGCCAGACTGATTTCCCGGTCCTCGTGCAGGAGCTGGTATTCGGCAAGTTTTCGGCAAAAATCTTCAACGCAGTGAAGAAAATCGGGCCCATAAAAAGAGTGGACGTGCGCAAGAGCGAGCTTGCCGAAAGCTTCGAATAAATCTTGCCTGCAAATCCGCTTTTGTTTTCCTTTCCCTCCAGCGCAAGCTCAAAATGCCGCAAGACTTGTTTTTATAAAACCTAGGTGCATGAAAGCAAGATATGAAAATCAGAATATTCGTCACCGGAGGGACTTTTGACAAGGAATACGCCGAACTGCAAGGCAAGCTGTCTTTCAAGAAAACCCATGTGCAAGAAATGCTCAAGCTTGGCAGGAACCGCAAGGAAGTGGCCATCAAGACCCTGATGATGATAGACAGCCTGAGCATGACCCCTTCCCACCGGCAATCCATCCTAAAAAGCGTCCAGAACGCCAAGGAGGGCATGATAGTCATCACCCACGGCACCGACACCATGGTGGAGACCGCAAGGCTTCTTGGAAGGGCGGTGCATGGCAAGACCGTGGTGTTCACAGGGGCGATGGTCCCATACAAGTTCGGAAGCTCGGACGGGATGTACAACCTGGGGAGCGCCATCGCATTTGTCCAAGCCCTGCCCCCCGGCGTCTATGTGGCAATGAACGGCAAATGCTTCCACTATTACAATGTGCGGAAAAACAAGAAAAAGGGCGAATTCGAAACCATCAAGTAGGCTTGCTTGCCCCTGTCAAAAGAAAACGTCTTCCTTGGCAAACCTCACCTTCCCCCTGGGCTTGTCCGCAGCATGCCCAATCGGGCAAAGCACAGTGGGCACAATATTTTTTGGAAGGCCCAGTATCTCGGCGCACTTTTTGGGGTCAAAACCCTCCATGGGGCAGGAATCCAGCCCAAGCGCCTTGGCGCCATTCAGCGCATTCCCAAGCGCGATATAAACCTGCTTTTGCGCCCAGGAAAGCTTTTGCTCATCGCTCATGCCATTGGCAAAGCCGCGCATCATCTTCACATAAGCCTGCAGGTTTTCGGCGGGCATGCCGGTTTTTGAAAGCGATGATTCAAGGCGGTCTATGAGCTTGCCAACTTCGGTGTCCGCGCACATGACAATGAGGTGTGAGCAGGTTCCCACCTGCGGCTGGCCCCATGATGCCTCCATAATCCTGTCCTTCACCTTCTGGTCTGCCACCACCTTAAACTTCCAAGGCTGAAGGTTGAATGAGGAGGCGGAAAGGCGAATCATCTCGCATAGCTCCTCAATCTTCTCCTCGGGCACCATCCTGCCGTCAAACTTCTTGGCAGCATACCTCTGCTTCGTTATTTCCCCAAATTCCATCATATCACCTAATCTATTTGATAGTTCTATATTCCTGCGGCAGCTATTTAAATATATCGGGCATCCGACAATTAAAATGGAAATCAGAGGGGCAGCTTTTCCCTGTGGTACTTATTATCACTCAACGGTTCCTGCCTGTGGAAAGTGCTGTTTCCCATGAAATCGCTGATGATATTTTTTTTATTAATCAACCGAAGCGACAGTATCAATTCATTCAGCTGCATCTCGGCGGGCTTGCTTCCCCCAGACAGCAAGGCGATGTCCTCTGCCAGCGCCCCGTTGTGGTGCCAGAAGGTGCCTTCCAGCGCAGCAGCGCGGGTTGCAAACGCGTCTTCTTTCCTGACTTCCAATATGGTGTTGTCATATTCCAAATTATTTTTGGTTTTGCTTTCCACCAACATGCCGGGAACCAGGGACTTCAATGCCTCAATTGCCTTGAAAAAAACCTGCCCGTCCTCCTTTTTGAATGGGTCTGTTTTGAAAAGGGTGTCCCCGTTCCTGGCAAGTATCTTTATTTTTTGGGTCTGTTGCTTCTGTGCCATTTGCTCCATCGTATCACCTAGGTATCAACCACTTCATGTCGCCTTACACATTATTTCGTATTCATTTTAAACGCCTTTCGGTGGGGCAGGGGGGTTTTTGTGGGGGAGACAACAGCCCCGGCATAAATGACTTTTCTTAGGGTGGGCGGTAGCGCCAGCCCAGGCACAGGAGGAGAAGGCGGTT
>CAYSQN010000011.1:0-10796 GCA_964433305.1 Microcaldota archaeon
CATCCACGTCCTTGTAGGCGCCTGGCGCCTCTTCCGCAAGAAGCTCGGACTCGGTTGCCTTTACCATGATTCCCTTGCTTGCCAGGTCTGATTGTATCTGCCTGCCAGTCCAGGTGTGCACTGCCTTGGAGCGGCTCATCGCCCTGCCTGCCCCGTGGCAGGAAGACCCCCACGACTGGTCCATGGAGCCTTGCCTTCCCACCAGAACGTAGGAGGCGGTGCCCATGCTGCCAGGAATCATTACCGGCTGGCCAATTTCGCGGTAAAGGGAAGGAAGCTCCTCCCTCCCGGCTGCAAATGCGCGCGTGGCGCCCTTCCTGTGGACGCACACCTTTTTCCGCTGCCCATCCACCGTGTGCTCCTCAAATTTCGCGATGTTGTGGCACACGTCATATAGGAGGGGCATCTGCTCGCTTGTGCCCTTGCCGAACACCTCATCGAAAGTCTCGCGCACCCAATGCATCATGATGTGCCGGTTGCAAAACGCGTAGTTGACCGCGCAGCGCATGCCCCCGATGTATTTTTGCGCTTCCGGCGAATTTATCGGGGCGCAGCAAAGCTCCGGGTCGGGCAGGTCTATCTTGTACTTTCTTGCGGCAGCAAGCATTTCGCGCAGGGAATCGTCGCAGACCTGGTGCCCGAACCCGCGAGAGCCGCAGTGTATCATGACCACGATGTTGCCCGATGCCAGGCCGAATTTCTCGGCAACTTCCGGCAACAGCACATGCTGCACCTCTTGGAGCTCGACGAAATGGTTGCCCGCCCCCACGGTGCCAAATTGCGGGAGGCCCCTTTTCTTCGCCTTCTCGGTGACGCAGGAGGGGTCCGCGCCTTCCATCCGTCCGCCCTCTTCGGTCCTTTCCTTGTCCTGTGCCGTCCCGTAACCTTGCGCTATTGCCCAGTCGATGCCGCCGGTTATCGCCTCATCAAGCTGCCTTTCAGTGAGACGCAGCTTCCCCTTTGCCCCCACTCCAGAGGGCACATTCTTGAAAAGAAGGTCGATGAGCGCCCCCTTTTTTTCCTCCACCTGCTTCTTGGTAAGGGAGGTGGTAATCACCCGAACGCCGCAGTTTATGTCATACCCCACCCCGCCGGGAGAAATGACCCCCTCTTCCATGTCAAATGCGGCAACCCCCCCTCTTGGAAAGCCATAGCCTTCGTGCCCGTCGGGCATGAGAAGGGCGTTTTTTACGATTCCAGGCAGGCTTGCCACGTTTTTCAGCTGGCCAAATGTCCTGTCCTTGCCCATGGTGGAGAACAGCTTGGGGGTGGCGAATATGCGGGCGGGAACGCGCATTTTCCCTTCCATTTCCATTTCCCAAACCGCATCTGAAACCTGCTTTACCAAAAAATCACCTTTCCTTAAGCGTTAGAGATAGTACGGCGTAATAGATGCAAGAGGATAAAAGGGCTACTGGCAGGTAGCCAAACGCCAGGCTGCCTGTGGCACCCCCAAGCCAAATTGCGTATCTTGGCTCGGAGCTGAGCATGATTATGAACATGGCCCCCAGGTTAAGGGCAAGAGAAACCGAGAACCAGGCGAATGATAGGCCGAATAGGTCCTTTCTGGAGAAGTGGAACTGCAGGTTGGAAAAGAGGAGGGTGAATGCGATTGCAAGGGCGGCATTGGCAAGGTCGCTGAAAGGCCAAATTGCAGAAGGGAAGTAGACCCCGGTGGCTTTTTGGAGGACGAAAAAGAAAAGCGAGGAGAGAAGCGCGCAGAAGAACGCTGAGACGAAATGCACAGCCTTGAGGGAGAATTGCTTTTTCATTTCATAGCACCGCGCATGTTTGCAGCTTCCATCTTCAGCCCGCAACTTCCTTTTTGAAGCGAATCGGATTATGCTGCGGTTTTCATCGGCTCAGCCTCAGCCTGCGATTTCCTTTTTGAGGCGAAGCAGCCTCTCCAGCCTCTTTGCGGTCAGCGGGTGGGTCATTGCCAGCTCAAACCCTCCCTTTTTCTTCTCCTTTTCAATCGCTTCCGAAAGCTTGGCGTCGTTGCCGCTGCCGATTGCGCCCACAATTTCTGCCACGTTCGCGCGCACGCCTGCGCCTTCGGCGAAATAAAGCGCTTTTACCATGCCGGATGAGTCGGAGGGCTTGCCTGCGGACGCGCCATAGGAGATTTTTGCAAGCGCCGACATGAGCGAGGGAGGGTTGCGCGTGAGCCTTGCGGAAAACTCGTCCGCGAAATACTCCCGCTGGCGCGAAAGCCACATCACCAACAGCTGCCCCGCTGCTTGCGCGGCAAACGCCCCGATTATGTTTCCGATGCCGAAGTTGTCATCCCTGCCCCTTGGGGCGAATATGAGCACCCCGTAGTAGAGCATGATGGGGATTATGGAGGCGATTGTCATCACCGCCACGTCCCTGTTGTTGATGTGCCCGATTTCGTGCGCCAATACCCCTTCCAACTCGTTCTTGTCAAGCATCTTGAGGAGGCCGAAGTGGACTGCGATTCCCGAGTCGGATTGCGTGCGGCCGAATGCGAATGCATTGGGGGAGGGATTGTTGACCAGGTAAAGCTTGGGCATGGGCAATCGCGCTTTGAGGGTGAGGCGCTGCACGATTTCGAAGAGTTCCGGGGCGTTTTCCTTTTTCATTTCCTTTGCCCCGGTTGCCCACCTTATGATGTTGGGGCCCAAGTACCACTGCACCCCGACCATCACTACGGAGACCAGCAGCCAGAAGAATATGCCCCCTGAACCGGCGATGCCTGTGGCGTAAAGTATGAAACCGATTATAGCTGCAATCGCGCCGAACACCAGCACGCTTGTGAGAAGAATCCTCAGCTGCATTCCCATGCCCGGGTTGAATGAAAAGTCCGATGCCATAAGCTCACCTCTGATAAGGGATGGTTAGCAAGGGCGGGTATAAATAGGTTGCAGTGTTGGACGGATTTTTTGGAAGCTTACTCACAGGGAAGGCGGGGGCTGCGCTTTTTCAGCCTCGCGAAGAACGCTTTCCTGCCCTGAGACAGCATGCTCGTGGGCAGCCTCATGCGCCACATGCTGTTCGTAGGCGGTCTTTTCCCTGTGCCACAGCATGGAAGCAACTTTCGCGATAAGGGCGATTGCCCCCAGGGCGAACACCGCATAGCCAAGCGGTCGGACCGCAAACCCGATTTCGGGCTTGGATTCCAATATGAAGAAGTGCACTAGGGAGAGAAGCAGTGAGATATAGCCGGTAACCTGCACGCTCTTCCAAGCCTTGTAGCCCAGCAGCCTGCATGCCTTGGCTGAAGAAGACATCGTCATTGCCAAAAAGATGAGGAAAGCGCCTGCGGCTGCGTAAAAGCCAAGCGCCTTGGGGGATGCGACCACCTTTTCTATTGTAAGCTCAAAGATGAGTATGGAAATTATTGTGTGGATGATTATCAGGGAGAATGCGGATAGCCCCAGGTACTTGCGGAAGCTGATGTATTTTGCGAATATTTTTGGCCAGAATTTGGTGAATGGGCCGAGCAGGAAGGTAATTGCGGAGAGGGCAATGCCTGCAAGCCCGGCTATCTTGTTTGCCATGCCCCAGGAAATCTCGAAGTAGCCGTAGAAAACCCACAGGAAGAGGATGATTGCGACGGGGGCGAAATGCACCGGAGATATTTTTGCTGGCTGCACGAGTGCCATGGGGGGGAAATGCTTGCGATATTAATAAAACTTGCACCTAAAGCAATTTCTTCGCCTGCCTCGCACTTGCGGCGCACCTTGCGGGTTAAAATCCCATCTCCTCAAAACTATTTCAAGTCCCCGTAGTTCAATGGATAGAATGCTGGCCTCCGAAGCCGGTGATCCGAGTTCGAATCTCGGCGGGGACGTTCGCTGCGGCTCGCGCCACGCCTTTTGCACCGGGGTGCAAAATCAGTCGCGACCCCCTGTTCGCTCCTTCGGCTGGGGCGCCAGGATTGTCGGCCCAGGCTCACGTTCTTGTTTACTTGAAGCGTTTGCCGTTCTCAAGCGCATATTTCCTATTAGGGTCGCCCTCATCCATGAGTTCGTATGCCTTGCGGAAATCGCTGCCGCATGGCTGGTTTAGCTCGGATTTGCAGTATGCTCGGTTGAAATATGCATATGCTTCGTTTTGATTCAATTCTATGAATGAGTCCAGGATATTTTTTGCAGCAAGATAATTGCGTTTCTCCATATTCTTTGCGACCGCGGCAAAGACTGCGTCGAAGTGTTCTGGCATGAGCTGCGCTGCCTTCCCATATGCATCGTAGGCAAGCTCTTTTTTTCCAAGGCTTTCGAGGAATATGCCCAATGAATAGTATGTTATGCCATTGATTTTTCCATAGTCATCCGATTCAAAGAATATTTTTGGGTATTTTTCCGAAATTGAGGATATGCCGAAAATTGTCGGGTTCGTATCCAGGAAAGAGGTTGTCTCAAAGAAAAAACTCTTGGTAGAGACGAGCACATGCCCGCTTAGGGCGATGATGCGAACCCCCAAATCCATTGGCTCTTCGGGGTTGTTTTTCTGAAGCTCTCTCATCGCTCCTTTCATGATGTCAAAGGAGAGTATTGAGCTCGTTTCGCAATCCCAATACTTGCTTGCCATTGACTCCCAGATGAATTCGGAGGACGCATAGCCGCTTGCATTTGAGCGGATGTAAGACCAGGCCTCAAGCGTTACCTTTTTTTCAAACGCCTTGAACTTTTCGTCGAATGCTTCCTGCTGGGTTTTTCCAGCTTTTACATCTTTTTCCAAAGCCACTAGTGCATCATAATCGGCTTTTAGATGGCTCACGCAGACGCTTATGCCGGTACTGGCTAGCTTTTCGTATTCTTCCGCGTATTTTTGTGGATCTATCTTGTCTTCTGCCATAAAGAAAACAACGTTTTTTTGCGAATTGCCTTCCAGATACTTGTCAATTGATTCTTGCCCAGGCCCGTACTCGCACTCAGTCAGTATGCGCCTAACACCGAGATATGGGTGGTTCATATCTAGAGTAGGCTCGGATGCTTTCTCTTTTGGCTCCTCGCTTCTTCCGCTCTGCCCGCTGCCCTTGCCCACGGGCTCGAATTGCAGGTCAGAAGGCAATAATGCATAGAATCGGTCGACTTCTGTGTGCCCCTTCAGCTGCGCAAGAAGCGTTTGATTGACACTCAGCTTGAAGCCAGACAGAGAAGAGGCATTCTCCCCCAGTGTTTCAGGGATGGAGAGCGACAGCGCAGGCTGATCGTTTTTTTCAAGGCTTAACGCCGCCCCCTTGGGGCTTTTTTCAAGGCTTATGGTGATTGAGATTCCGCTGAACTCACTTTCATTGCGGTGGAGCACCAGCAGGCCGCCGTTGCGCTCGAGCAGGCCGGTAAGCTTGGAAAAGTTCCTTTGATACGATTCAGGAACGTGGGAGGAGTAGAGGCTGCGAAGAAGCTCAGAAGCGTTTTGGTAGGTCGAGTTTTCTGTTTTGCTCTTTGAAATTTCAACCATGTCATCATTGCTTTGCGGAGATATTTATAGGGAGTTGCTACTTGACCTTTCCGTCCTTCACTTTTTCTGCCTGCAGGGGCTTGCCGCCAACAGATAATTTCCTTCCGTTTGCATAGACGAAGCCGCCCTTTGCCTCAATTGCCACGGTGAAGAACTGGTCAATGGTAATTTCGGGGAGAGGGGTGCTTTTCACCCCTTCTAGCTCCACCTTGTCGCCGATTTTTGCCCAGGATGGGGAAAGCACCTCAAGCTGCCCGTCCGCCTCGGCGGCAAGCAGCATTCCGTTGGACTCCTTGAAGCGCAAGGTGGCGGGTTTGAGGTTTTTTACTATTACAACCAGCTTGCCCAAAAGCTCTTCTTCCTTGAGGAATGGCACCAAGCCTGAGACGATTTGGCGCACTTCCCCATTGCCCAGCTCCACCTGTTCAACGTAGAGCTTTTCCGCGTGCGGGTGCTTCTCAATTGAGATTATTTTGCCAACTTCCAGGTCAAGTGAGGCGAGGCCGAGGGGAGCGACTGGAGGTGAAGTTGCATTGTTTTTCTTGCTTCCAACTGATTGGGATTTCTTTTCATTGGCGTCTGTCGCTTTCCCTTCTTGTTTCTGCTGCTTGCCCGAGTATTTTGCCGCAAGCTCCTTGACTTCTTTTTCTTCAAGCTTTCTGAAGAGGATTTCTGGCTTGCCCAGTGGATGCCCTGCGGGAAGCGAGAGCCTGTTTAGGTCATCCCACTTTTTGGCAGGAGTGTCCAGCTGCTTGAAGATGGCTGCGGAAGTATGGGGAATGAACGGCTCAAGGGCGATGGCGAGGTCTTTTACCTGGTGGAGAAGCACGTAAAGGGCGGTGCCGCAGCGCGCCTTGTCCGTCTTCACGGTTTTCCAAGGCTCGTTTTTCTGGAAGTAGGCGTTTGCCTCCTTGCCCGCCTCCATTGCGCAGTGGAGCGCCTCCTTGAGCTGCACTTCCTCAAGAAAGGAGGTGATTTTGTCGAACTTGCCCCTTTGGGTGGCGAGAAACTCTTCGTCTTGCGCGCTTAGCTCTCCTTTTTGGGGCACTTTCCCCTCAAACTCGCGATTGGTGAACACCAGTGTCCTGTTGACAAGGTTGCCTAGGTTGGCAAGCAGCTCGTTGTTGAGTTTCTCTGAGAAATCCTTCCAAGTAAAATCTGTATCCATCTTTTCAGGCCTGTTGGTGAGGAGGTAGTAGCGCCAGGCATCGGCGGGTATGCCGCTCTCCATTGCGTCGTTCCCAAAAACGCCCGTGCCCTTGGACTTGGAGAACTTGCCGCCCTCGAAGTTGAGGAACTCGGTGGTGGAAATGTGGTGCAAAAGCGTCCAATCCTTTTTGGTGCCAAGAAGGGTAGAGGGGAAAATTACCGTATGGAATGCCACGTTGTCCTTGCCCATGAACTGGTAAAGATGAACATTTGCGGAATTTTGCCACCAGTCGCGCCACTTGCCAGTGAGAGCGGCAGTAATGGAAAGGTAGCCTATGGGGGCGTCGAACCAGACGTAAAACACCTTGTGCTCCCAGCCAGGCAGGGGAACGCCCACGCCCCATTTGAGGTCGCGGGTGATGCAGCGCTTCTTCAAGCCCTCTGCCAGCCACGCTTGCGCAATCCGGTAGGAGTTTTCACTCCACTTTCCGCTCTTCGCAGTCCCTTCAATCCATCCTCCAAGCTCTTTTTCAATGCCTGGAAGGTCGAGGAACAGGTGGCGGGAGTTTTTCTTTATTGGAACCGTGCCGGTGAGCTTGCTTTTGGGGTGGAGAAGCTCGTCGAAGTTGAGCAGCTTGCCGCAGCTCTCGCACTGGTCTGCCCGGGCGGAGGCATAGCCGCAGTGGGGGCAGGTGCCCTCGATGAAGCGGTCGGCCAGGAACATTGCCGCCTTCTCATCATATGCCTGCACCATGTCCCCCTCGGTTATGTAGCCGTTCTTGTGGAGCTCGAGGAAAATTTCATGCGTGATTTGAGTGTGCACCTGGGTGCTGGTGCGCCCGAAAATATCAGTTGAGATGCCGAACCACTCGTAAATTTTCTTGTGGAGGGCATAGTATTTGTCGCAAAGCTCCTTGGGGGTGATTCCTTCCTCAAGCGCTTTTACCTCTGTTGCGGTGCCGTAGTCATCGGTGCCGCAAATGTACAGCACCTCGTAGCCCCTGCTCCTACAATAGCGCGCAAGCACATCGGCGGACAGCACGCAGCCTATGATGTTGCCCAGGTGCGGCACGTTGTTCACGTAGGGCAAGGCAGAGGTTATCAGTATTTTTTTTCCTTTTTCCAGATGAAACACCTTGACAAATCGGAGTTTTGACGTCAATTCCGCAGTGGAATTGACGCTTGGAAACCTATATATAGTATATAGGGTTTTAACTTTCCCCCTCGGCGGCATTTGCCGAGGGGAGGGTGTGGGCAGGGATGAAGGCTGAAGTTGATAACACTCCTTATATCGAGAAGTTCGAGGAATTCTACTCAGAGGCGCTGCGCGAGAGGATAAACCGGCTGCTAAGCGAATACCCGGTGCAAAAGAGCCTGCTGATAGACTACTTTGACCTTGAGAGGTATGACCGCGAGCTTGCGGACCAGCTGATTAAGGACCCAGACACACTACTTTATGCCGCGGAGCAGGCGCTTGTTTCCGGCCACGAGGTGGCGTTCAAGACCGCGCACCCGGACATGAAGTTCGAGCCGCACGTGCGCTTTTTCAACCTTCCGGACATCGGCCTGTTGGTGCAGGACATATCCGCGCGAAACATACGCGAGATGATTGCGCTCAAGGGCACGGTCACCAAGAGGGCAGAGGTGAAGCACAAGGTCAAGGTGGCAGTCTTTGTCTGCCAGAACTGCGACGCCAAAAACAAGGTGCCCATGACCAAGAACGCCGACACGCCCAAGGTATGCGACTCGTGCAAACGGCCCACCCTCAAGCTTGCCGAAGACGAATCCTATTTTGTGGACGTGCAGTGGGCGCAGGCGCAGGAGCTGCTTGAGCGGCTCAAAGGCGGCTCCCCACCAGCGCATATTGACCTGCTGTTGGAGGATGACATGGTAAACTCCATCACCCCAGGGGACACGGTGGACATTACCGGAATCATGAGGATACGCCCCCAGGCAAAGGGCAAGGGGAAAGGCGAGTCGTCCCAAATATACGAGCGATACCTGGATGTCGTTTATGTAAAGAACACGCAGAAGGATTTTGAGGAGCTGGAAACCTCCAAGGAGGAGGAGCGCCAGATTCGGGAGCTGGGGGGGGACCCAAAAATATTCGAGCTGATGCAAAATTCGGTCGCACCCGGAATTTATGGGCATGACGAAGTGAAAGACGCCCTTGTGCTGCAGCTTTTCGGAGGCACGCCTGGGAAGTCCATGCCTGGAGGCTCCCCCATCCGCGAGGACATGCACATTCTGCTTATAGGCGACCCTGGCTCGGCAAAGACGCGTTTCTTGCAGTACATCTGCAACCTGGCCCCAAAAAGCATCTATGTGAGCGGAAAGTCCGCCACAGGCGCGGGGCTGACTGCCACTGCGGAAAAAGACGAGCTTGGAGACGGGGGCTGGACGCTCAAAGCTGGCGCGCTTGTCATCGCCTCGGGAGGAATTGCGGGAGTGGACGAGTTTGACAAGATAGAGGACAGCGAGCGGGCAGCCATGCACGAAGTGATGGAGTCGCAGACCGTCTCGGTGGCAAAGGCGGGGATAGTAGCCACATTCAAGGCGAAAACCGCCATACTCGCGGCAGCCAACCCGAAATTCGGCAGGTTCGACCCCAAGGAGCTGCCGGGAAAGCAGTTTGACATTCCCCCCACCATATTGTCCCGTTTCGACCTCATTTTCCCCATAATTGACGTGCTGGACGAAGAGAAGGACTCCAGGCTTGCCAAGCACCTGCTTGCCATCCACAAAAGCGCTGCCGAAATCGGAGGCGTTGGAGTGATTGAAAACGAAAGCGAAAAGCCGGGAATGGCAAACGAGCTTCTGCGCAAGTATGTTTCCTACGCCAGGCTGCACGTCAGGCCTGTGCTCACCGACCAGGCGACGGAGAAAATACGCTCTTACTATGTTGGCTTGCGCAAAACCGGGGAGGGCGGCTCAGTTCCCATCACCCCCCGTTATATTGAGGGGCTGGTACGCTTGTCCGAGGCATCGGCGAAAGTAAGGCTTTCCAACACGGTTGAGTCTGCGGATGCCGACAGGGCGATAAAGCTGATGGATTACATGCTGGACAAGGTGAGCCGGGACCGGGAAACCGGCAAGCTTGACATCGACATCCTTGCCACGGGCAGGCCCAAGAGCCAGGTGGACAAGCTCAATGAAATCCTTTCCATCGCCAGAAGGATGCAGGAGCAGCTGGGAGCCGTGGAGATTGCCCGGCTGGTGGAGCAGGCAGTCGATAGGAAGATAGATGAAATTACCGCGCGGCGGCTGGTGGACGACCTCATTTACAAGGGCGAGCTTTACAAGATAAAGCCCGGCTTTGTCAAGCTGGTGGAGCAGTCAGGGTAGCCGAGGTTCCAATTAACCCTAATTGAGGAAGATTTATAAATAAAAAGACACGAATTATAACATATGCTTCCTGAACAGTTTAAACCGCAGAGCCTGGGGCAAGATAAGCCGCACAATGAGCATGGTATGGGAACGCTTGTAAGGCGCCTTTGCCCGACCTCTTTTGCTTCAGTGCACAGCATGCAGGATTACAAGGACAGGATGCTGCTTCGCATCCTGCACGAAGTGGCCAAGGAGATAATGAAGGACTTTGAAGGGGAGAAGGGCAATAACAAGATGGATTTCAAGATAAATCTTGTTAACCCCTATGCGGGAAGAACGCTTTTCATCCATGACACGCTGGTCTACTCGGATCTTCTTGGGATAAAGGCGATGAAGGGCGTCCACGATGGAGCCCCCATTGTGGCCATGGCCATGCGGAAAAAACGCAAGGTTTCACAGCTGCAGAAGGCAACCGAGGAAGCCGGAGGGCAGGCCCACATCAGGGTAGGCCGCCATAGTGCTGACCTCGATTCGGTCATAATGAATCTTTACAGGGCAGCGGCCCCAAAAAAATCCATTCCATCCTGGAAAATAGAGCTGATGACCTCTCTTTACAAGGCGGCCAAGAAGGAGAGCGACTCCCGCATTGAGCTTTTGAAAATGGCTTGCAACAACGATGAAAACAAATTCAAGAGCGCCATGGCAATTTTTTCGAATATCAGTTTCGAGATAAAGGGAATATTGGATGCGGAGGAGAAGTGGGCCAAGGACTCTGCCAAGATAGACCCTTCCTTGACTGTGGATGACCTGGTCGGGATGGCCCTCCAGTTTCCGCTGTCTGAGCAAAAAAGCGCCCCGGGCAGGGGAGGAAGCTTTACAAAATTGTCCCCTGA
>CAYSQN010000012.1:0-10603 GCA_964433305.1 Microcaldota archaeon
CTCCGATCGCGAGCCGCGTGGTCTCCCCCGCGTCGCCGTACCCGTCCTCCAGATGGGGGAGAAGCTGCGTATCGACAGCTCGTGCGCGATTCGGTCCACGCGCTCTTTTTGGTATTCGCTCTCTATCGCGCCTGAAGCCACGCCATCCACCTTGAGGCGCTTGAGCGCCGATTTCATTGCGGAAAGCTCGCCTGCTTCGGTGGCGCCTTTGGCTTTCACGGAAGTGTGGGGAAGCCCCATTGCCTGCGCCTGCTTCTTGCACCACCGCAGGTTGGGGTGGTGGAACATTGTCGAGTGCTCTGATGGGAGGATGGTAAGAAGATGCACCTCCCAGCCTGCCTGCTGGCAGGCAAATGCGGCAAACACCGAGTCCTTGCCTCCTGAGAAAAGAACTGCGACTTTCATTTTGGCACCATTTTATGAAGAAAAATGGACTGGAGGGGATTTTCACCCAAACCGTGGGGGTTTGGGGGGTGCCGCACTAAGGGGGCGAAGCCCCCTTGGGGTGGCATTTGAACCCCTGGCCTCGTCGTTGCGAACGACGCGCTCTACCGCTGAGCTACCAGCCCGCAATTTCGAAAATGGTGTTTAAGGATTTAAAAATGGAGGTGGGAGAGGGAGGTTTTTATTCTTCTATTGTAACTATAGGTACATGATAATTTATTTCTACGACCTCAAAACGAAGATGAAGGATTACAACCGCGTGAAGCGCCGCTTCTACTACGACCTGAAGAAAAGCCGCCTTTCCACTTACAAATGGAAGACCAAGTCGGTCATTGTGGTCGAGGACGAAGCAGAGATGCTTGCCGACCGCTTTTTCATGAAGCACCGCAAATACCTTGAGATTTACAAGGCGAGGGCATCGTCCATCGAAGAGGTTTTCTGAGGAGATGCTGGGAAATTTTCCAGCAACAATCGTCTTTTTATTCTTGGGAGGGGTTTCCCTATCATGTCGGAAATGCAATCCTTCATCCAAAGCTGCCTGCTTGGGGCGGCAGCGGAGATTGAAAAGGCGTCCAAAGCCGGGCTGGAAATAAAGGTGAAGGCGAGGAACGACTGGGCCTCCTCTGCGGACATGGCTGCCGAGAAGTTCATCGTGGGGCGCGTGGGGAAGGAGTACCCGGATTCGACTGTGCTCTCGGAGGAATCCTATACCCAATCGGACATGGAAGCCGACTCGCTTTTTGTCATCGACCCAATTGACGGCACGCACAACTTCATCGCGGGAATTCCGCTTTACGGCGTTTCCTTGGCGCATTACTCGAGCGGGAAGCCCACTGCTGGCGGCATCTACCTCATCCCGCAAAAGACGATGATGTACGCAGAGAAGGGAAAGCCTGCCACCTCAAACGGGAAGAAAATAAGGGTGAGCGCCACGCGCAAGCTGGAGGACTTTTTCCTCCTCGGGGACAGCCGGTTGCATATTGCGCAGGAAATGGGCGCCCTTGGGCGCATAGTGGAGATTGAGTCCATCAGCCAGCACACGCGCTTTTTGGGGACGGCAATCTACGAGATGGGCTATGTCGCGTGCGGGAGGGTGGATGCCGCGATTAGCCTCAAGCTTAAGCCGTATGACTTTGCGGCCGCGGCTTTCATTGCAGAGCGAGCTGGGGGCAAGGTGACCGGCTGGGACGGCAAGGGCTGGGGCCTTTCAACCTCCAAGTTCGTCTGCTCGAATGGAAGGCAGCACCAAAGGATATTGGATATGCTCAACGGGGAAAAATAGCGTTTTGCTTGTGCCTTCGTTCCTTTCCATGCCTGTTTCCTTTTCATCTGCCCTTTTTTCAGCCTTCATTTTGCATCCTTCCATCTTCTTCCTTGCCCCTCACCCCTGCTTCCCGGCTTGCCCACCCTCCTTTTTGCCTGAAGCAAATAGCTTGGGGAAATAGGGCAGCAGCACTGAGGCGGAGAGGAAAAGCACGGAGGAGAACAGCGCCAGAAGCGACAGGCACATCGCCATTGCCGCAAGGTGCAATAGCCCCATTGCCGAGCGGAAGGAGGATTGCGCCTCCCCAATCCGCAGGGAGGCAGCATCCAAGTCGCTTGAGGTGGAGCGCAATTTCTCAACTATGTTGGTGCTGTTTGGAAGCAATAGCAGCGGGGAGGTGGTGTTGCCCTCGGGGGTTATCGAGCGGACCACGCCCCCTGCGTCTGTGGCCACGGCTGCGATTGAGGGGAATTGCGGGGCAACGGTTGCATCAAGTTGTGAAAGTGAAAAATAGAGCAATGCGTAAAGGGCAAGGGTCAGCAATATCCCAGCCAGGGAAAGAGCGGCAGAAACCGCCGCAAGCGCGGTCTGGCCCTTGGCAAGGAGGTCTGGAGGCAATTGCATTTTTTCACCTATCACGTTTGCGGGATTTTGGGCGCGGCCTGCCGGATTTTCATTGCCCTGACTTGCCCTTTTGGCGCTGGCTTCTTCCTTTTTCCCAGGAGCCCTCTTCCCACCCTCTCCCCTTGCCATCTTCAGAGGAATGCTGCCCTTCCTCCTCATGGCTTGGATGGTTTTTCCTGCCCCTCCTGCGCAGGAGGTGGATGCCGAACGCGGCGCCTATCAGCCCGATTGCAAACAGGATGGATATCACCGCGGCTGCGGCGGTGGACAGCGCAAGGGAGTCGCGCATCTTGATTGAGGCTGCCTCCAGCGCTTTGGCGGAAAGGGAAAGGCCGAGCTGCGGGTTGGAGTAGATGGTGTCGCGCCCCTGGTAAAGCATCAGCCGCTCGGAGGAGAGGTCGGTGGGGAACAATGGCTTTTGGCTCGCGGTGGCGTTGAAAGACAATTCGATGGACGTGAAGTTGGCAAGCGCAGCGTCGATTTCCGGCTTCGCCGCCTCCATGCCGGAGGAGTAGGCGGAAATTTCCAGGAGAGCCAAGGAAAGCGAATGGTTGGCGGATTCGAAGTCCCCCTCGGAGGCGAATTTCCGCGATTGCGAGATGAAGCTTTCCGAGGCGGAAAAGTTGGCATCTTGGCGGTAGGTGAGCGCATCCAGCTTGAGCCTGGAGAGCTTCCCTTCCGCAGCCTCAACCTCCAGCTCGAAATTCTTGGCGGTCTTGTTTTCCCTTGCGTCGGTTTCCTGCTGCTCCTTGTCATTTATGGCCTCGATTATGCCCTGTGCCTTCCCCATGAGGGAGAGCGCGCTGTCCGAGGCTTGCGCGAATGATTTGGAGGCTATCAGGGTGTTTACCTGCGCCGCCTTGTTGTCAAACTGCGCAAGCTGGATGGCGATTTCTCCATTTGCCCTGGGGCGGTAGGGGGAGACGCGGTCATTTGCCTCTTTCACCAGCTTTTTTATCGGAAGCTCGATTGCGAGGGAAAGCTCATCGTAGGACGAGTCGGCCCCGGACGCTGCGTTTTGCGCAAGCACGGAGGAGGAGGAGAAAAGGAAATTGGAGTAGTCCGCCTGGGCGGAGGCAAGATCCTCGGGCGCTTTTGAGGGGGAGAAGGGAACTTTGAGCCTGGTTGCAACGTCCTGGAGGGCGAAGAGGCGGGAAATTGCCTGCTTGGCTGCGTTAATCTGCTGCAGCACGGTGTCGTTGCCGGTCAGCTGCTCGATGGAGTATGCCTTGACAAGCTTGTTGAAGGAGTCGGAGACGTAGATGCGGCCGTTTGCGATGGCTAGGTCCTCAGGGTAGCTGAGGTTCGCCTCGGTGGAGGGGAAGCTCAGGTTTTCAACGGGGTAGCCGTCAAGGGTGAACACCATCACGCTGTTCGCCGGGGCGTCTGCGACATAAAGCCTGTCCTGGTAAAGCTCGATTCCCCTGGGCGAAAGCAGCGTGACTCCCGCCCTTCCGCGGCCGATGGAATTGAGGAATGAGAAGTTGGAGTCATAGACAAAGATGAGCCCCTTGGATGAATCGGAGATGTAGAACCTGCCCTTGTAGCTTTCGATGTCGGCTGGAGACTCGAGCTTTCCGTCCGAGCCCCCCCTTTCCACCGAGACATGGTCGTAGGATTTGGTTGCCAGGGAGTATGCGTACACCATTCCCTTTGCCTGGTCGGTTATGTACGCGAATTGGCCGTCAAATGCAAGCGAGGATGCCTTGCCGATGTTCGAGCCGCTGTTCCAGTCAAGCGCATCCAGGCCTGCGCCGGAGTAGGTCTTTATTTTGGAAGATGCCCCGTCTGCGACGTAAATTGTGCCGTTGAGGAATTCCAGGCGGTAGGGGTTGGAAAACCGCGCTTCCGAGCCGGTGGAGAAGACCGCGTTGACTCTTTGGTTTGAGTTGTTGCCCTCCATTGCCGAAGCGTTCAGCACATAGAGGCCGCTTTTCCCCTCATCGGTGACGAAAAGCCGCCCATCCTGGTAAAGGAGCCCAAGCGGGCGCTGGAAGAGGTAATAGTCGGAGTTGTCCAAGATGTTGCTGCCGTTGAATGCGCCAATGTAGGTGAACCCTGCGAATGAGGCGGTGCAAAAAAGAAGAACCGCAAATGCCGCGCAAAGACGCATGGGGACACCATCTGCGGCACTCCTTCGCCTTCTGCCGCAACATTTCGGTTAGCCTGGCTGCGAATAAAAAGGTTTGGTATTTGGCAATTGGCATCGTTTGTGGGCGGCCCTCAGGCTATCCAAGCCCAAGATAGGAGAGCTCGTCCTTGAGCTGCTGCTGAGTAAGGTTCAGCCTTGCGCTTCCGCTCTCCATCGAAGCTTTGGCGACCGCCATTGCAACGGACGGTGCCACGCGGCGGTCGAACGGGAGCGGCAGCACGTTGTTTGGATTGAGCTCTTCCTTGCTTATCAACCCAGCAAGCGCATGTGCGGCAGCCACTTTCATCTCCTCGTTTATCTCGCGGCTTCGGACCATGAGCGCGCCGCGGAAAATCCCCGGGAAGCCAAGCACGTTGTTGACCTGGTTGGGGTAATCCGAGCGCGCGGTCCCCACCACCTTTGCGCCAGCCCCCTCTGCAACAATCGGGTCGATTTCAGGGACGGGGTTGGACAGCGTGAAAATGATTGGGTCGCCTTCCATTTCCTTTATCCATTCTTTTTGGAGGCTGTTTGGCCCGGAAACGCCGATGAATGCGTCGGCGCCCTTCAATGCATCCTGCAGCGAGCCGTTTTGCCCGCTCTTGTTGGTCATGGCGGCAAGCTCGCGCTTCTTGTCGGCAGTCCCCTCCTCATCCACGATAATGCCTTTCCTGTCGCACACCAGTATGTTTGAGAATCCGTCTTCCAAGAGCATCTTGGTGATGCCAAAGCCCGCAGCGCCTGCGCCGCCGACCACGACCTTTGCGCTCTCTTTCCTCTTCCCGACCACCTCAAGCGCGTTGAGAAGCCCGGATAGCGCCACCACTCCAGTGCCGTGCTGGTCGTCGTGGAAAACAGGTATGTCCAACAGCTCCTTGAGCCGGTCCTCCACTTCGAAGCATTTGGGGGACTCGATGTCCTCAAGGTTGATGCCGCCGAAGGTTGGCGAAATTGCAAGAACTGTTGAGACGATATCATCCGCGCTTTTGCATGACAGGCAGAGGGGAAACGCGTCCACGTTGGCGTAGGATTTGAAGAGCGCGGCCTTGCCCTCCATTACCGGCATCGCGCCAAGCGGGCCTATGTTGCCAAGCCCAAGCACGCGGCTGCCGTCCGAAACTACTGCAACCGAGTTCCACTTCATGGTAAGTTCGTAGGCGAGGGATGGATCTTTGGCAACCGCATTTGAGACCGCGGCAACGCCAGGGGTGTAGGCAAGCGAGAGCCCCTTCGAGTTGGAGCAGTCAACTTTGGCGCGAACTTCAAGCTTCCCCCGTGCCTTGCGGTGGAGTTCAATTGCACGTTGCCCCAAATCTTCTTTCACCATTCACACCTTTGCGGGAACTTGGGGAGCAACCTATTAATTGGTTGTTGTACGGCTCGCGACGAAGTTGGGGAGTTTAAGGGTATGTTGAGAGAATTCGTCAATAAATAAATAATAATTGACTAAATTAGTCTAATTAATTAAAAAATCACCATTTTTAGTTAAGAAATGACGAATGTTTTATAAATTGTTGCAGGAAGAAAAAGTCGCGCATGGCGCGCTATAAGATGAAGAGGTGGAAGGAATGAATAAATTTTTCAAAGGGAATGGAGCAGGAATGAATTCCAGGAAAATGATGGATGCGGAGACTGAGTTTCAGAAAATGGTTTTTGCAACAGAACCCGGGCAGGCAAGGGCGATTTATGGGCAGTACGCGGAAGCCAGGAAATTCCTGCAAGAAAAAGTCGGGAAAGGAGATTTGACCCAAGATGGGGCAAAAACCATGGTGAATAATGCCAGAAAGCTTCTGAAAAACAGCTATCAGAGCGAGTTTGAAGCTGAGTTTGGCCTGCTCCCCACCAAAAACGAATTCCTGCATTTCCAGCTTTGCCCGGCTGTTTGAAGGGAAGGGCTGGAAATAACTCTTTTTATTTTTTCAGAATGCCCCTTTCAGGTTCAGGAGCGTCTTTTTCATTATTTCAATTGACTGCAGGTAGTCTTTGAGGAGTATGAACTCGTGCGGGGTGTGGTCAAGGGAGGAGTCGCCAGGCCCGTAGGCGATGGTGGGTATGCCCGCGTGCGAAGTGATGTTCATGTCCGCGCTCCCTGATTTTTTCACGTAGCGCGGCTGGAGGCCCTCCTGGCGGATGGAACTTACCATTGCGCGCACAAGTGGGTGGTTGATGTCGGTTTCCACCCCTGCAATCGATTCGTGCACGCTCACCTTGACCTGGTGGGGCGCGGCTTTCCGGAAATTGGAAATGACCTCGCTGTTTGAGATTGAGGGCGGCACGCGCACGTCCATCACAAAATCAATGGCTTCGGGAACCACGTTGAGGGCATCCTTGGAGCCTGCGCTTATCTGAGTCAGGTTGATTACCACATTGTCGAAATTCCTCTTGTGCAGAGGGTAGATTGCGCGCAGCTTCTCATAGTACTCGATTGTGCGCTCAATCGGATTTTCCGAGGCCATTCCGGCATGGGATGCCTTGCCCTGCGTGCGGCACTCCACCACCAGCCTTCCCTTGTAGGCAATCGTCACTCCGTTGGTATTTGAGGGCTCGCCGTTTATGGCCATCTTGGGCCTTGCGTAGGTGAGCAGGTGGCGGATGCCCCTGGAGGATTCCACCTCCTCCTCGGTCACCCCAGCCACCATGAGCTTGTAGGGAACCTCCTGCGTAGCTGCAGCGGAAAGAAGGGAGGCGAGGGGAGACTTGGCATCCACCGAGCCTCGCCCGCATATCCTGTCCTTTTCGCGCTTGTAGGGCATGGGAATTGCGATGGTGTCCATGTGCCCGAAGAGCAATAGGTCCGGGCGGTCGCCCTTGAGGTGGGGGTAGTTGGTGGCCACCGCGTTGCCGGCTTCGTCTATCCATGCATCCTCAAATGAAAACTGCTGGAGGTAGGAATGGCAAAGTTTCGCAACCGCCCCCTCCTGGAAAGATGGGCTCGGAGTGGAAATGAGCCTGTCGAGGAATCCCACTTCATCCATGCGCGTCATAACACAACCTCTTGCATTGCGGCAACTACTGTGTCAATGGAGCTTCTTGAAATAATGTAGGGAGGGAGGAACCGCACCACCTGCTCCCCGGCAGGCAGCGCAAGCACGCCTTTTTTGGCAAGCGCCCCTATGGCGTCTTTTGAGGGGACTTTGAGCTCCACCGCAACCATCAGCCCCATACCCCGAAGCTCCCTGAACTGGGATTTGGGAGAAATGAAGGAGGAAAGCTGCTGCATGAAATAATTCCCGTCATCGCTTACCTTTTGGAGCAGCCCTTCTTTTTCAATTGCGTCAAGCACCGCATTGCCCGCGGCTGCTGCCAGGGGGTTGCCGCCAAAAGTGGTGCCATGCTCAAGCGGGGAAAACACGCTTGCCTCTTCAGTTGCGATGGTGGCGCCAATTGGCACCCCGCCGCCCAGCCCCTTTGCCAGGCATACGATATCGGGCTTTATCCCGAAGTGCTCGTAGGCGAAGAACTTGCCCGTCCTTCCGCAGCCGGATTGGACCTCATCGAGAACCAGAAGCGCCCCCCGGTCAGTGCAGATGTCGCGCGCAGCTCTCATATATTCGGGCGTGGCAGGCCTTATGCCCCCCTCCCCCTGCACACTCTCCAGGAAAACCGCCGCGGTTTGAGCGTTCACCGCTGCCTTGAGCGATTCGGTGTCGTTGAAGCGAACGCGGGAGACCGGGCCTAGCAGAGGCTCGAATGGGGCGCGGTATTTCTCCTTGAAAGTGAGCGAGAGGGAGCCGCTGCTCCTCCCATGGAAAGCGTTCATTGCCGCAACAAAGCTTTTCCTGAGGGTTTTTTTCCGCGCAAGCTTTAGGGCGGCCTCCACCGATTCGGTGCCGCTGTTGCACAGGAATACTTTCCCTCCCCCAAAAAGATTGGAGAGGCGCTGCTCCAGAAGCGCGCGCCCTTCATGCGAAAATGGCTGGTAGCAGCTCATTATCGACTCGGACTGATTGCGGATGGCACCAACAAGCGATGGATGCGCGTGGCCCAGTATGGACAGGCCGATGCCGGTGGTGCAGTCGATGTACTTCTTGCCCTCCGCATCCCAGACGAATTCGGCCTCGCCTCGCACAAGCGCTATCCCGCGCTTGGGGTAGAGGTTCATCTCATGCGTTTTCTCCATTGCAACGATATCCTGCGTGTTCATGTCAATCAACCGTAATGCCGATGTTTCACTTTGTGAAATGCGTGCCCCCGCCTTGCATTGCCGCGGAAATGGGCCCCTGTATTTTTCCGCTGCATATGATGACTTCCCCCACCCCTGCGCACAGCGCCTCCTTTGCGGCAACCAATTTCCTTTTCATGCCGGCCGATGCCTTGGGCTGCAAGGAATCAATCTCTTCGAGCTTGGCTGCTTGCAAAAGACCGTCGGGGAAGTTGGAATAAAACCCTTCCACGTCGGTGAAAAGCAAGAGCTTCTGCGCAGAAAGCTCGCATGCGATTGCCGCTGCCGCGCGGTCGCCATCCACGTTGAGGGCTTCGAACTCCTCGCCAAGCGCGAGAGGCGCCACCACGGGCACCAATCCAGCCTCAAGGAGGGCAAGCAGCGGCTCTTTGCCCACTTTGCCTATTTTGCCCGAGTAATCGTCGCGGATTATCTTCTCCTTGCCACCCTCAAAACTCACCAGCGTTTTGCGCTTTGCGGCAAGCACTCCTGAAATTCCGGAGACCCCCACGGCAGCCACTCCGTTCTTGCGCAGCAGCTGGACAAGGGAGGAATTCACCCCCCCTGCCACCGCCATGACAAAGTTTTCCATGGTCTGCTTATCCGTGTGGCGGGACTTGAACCCTTCCTTGGAGTAAATGTAATGCGGCACCCGCCCAAGGGCGGTTTCAAGAGCGGTGACCTGCGGCCCCCCGCCGTGGACCAGCACCACCTTGCAGTTTGGCTGCAATTTGGCAATGTCACTGGCGATGTTTTGCGCAACAGACGCAATGCTGCCGCCGACTTTGAGGACGATGGTTTCTTTTTGCATGTTTGTGCACCTTAGATGGGGGCGAAGGCTGCGCCCTTTTTGGCACGGCATTGCTTACAGGGGATGGAATCCAGGGTACCACAGGCCGGCCTTCTCCTCAAATCCGTTCATGAGATTGAAGCACTGTATGGCCTGCCCTCCGCTGCCCTTCACCAGGTTGTCAATGGCGGACATGGCGATTATCCTTCCCTTTTCGGCGTCAATTTCAAAGCCGATGTCGGCGAAGTTTGTCCCCACCACCGGCTTTGGCTCGGGGTAGCGGTAAAGCGTGTCGCGGTCCTTCACAATTCGGACAAATGGCGAGCCTGAGAAAAACGAGCGGTAGGCTTTCCAGACAGCCACATCGGCTACCTCCCCGTTGAGGCGCGCGTGTATGGTGGAAAGTATCCCCCGGTTCATCTCCACCCCGTGGGGGGTGAGGCCCACTGAGACCGAAGCGCCGGCAATGGCAGAGAGCTCCTGCTCTATTTCTGCGGTGTGCCGGTGGCCGGAGGGCTTGTAGGAGCGCACCGTGCCGGTCCTTTCCGGGTGGTGGGTGGAGATGTCAAACCCAGCCCCGCCTGCGGAGGAGCCGATTTTTGAGTCGGCGATTATGCCCTCCTTGGAAATGAGGTTGCTTTTCACCAGCGGGGCGGTCGCAAGTATGACCGAGGTTGCAAGGCAGCCTGCGCATGCCACCAGCTTTGCCTTCTTTATCTCCTCGCGGTGAAGCTCGGGAATGCCGTACACTGCCTGCGGCAGCAGCTCGGGGTAAGGGTGCGCTGCATAATATTTCGCGTATGTATCCTTGTCCTTGAGGCGGAAGTCGGCGGACAGATCGATTATCTTCACCCCTGTTTCCCAGAACTGCTTCACGTAGGGCGCCGCGGCCTTGTGCGGGGTGCAGATGAAGATGGCGTCAATGTCCGTGTTAAGCTCCTTTACAGGAGTGAATGCGAGGGAGGTGAAGCCGCGCAGGTTGGGGTTGAGCTTGTGCACCCCCTGCCCTGCGAACCGCTCGGAGGTCACCTGCGAAACCTCCATTTCCGGGTGGATAAGGCTCCATCGCAGAAGCTCTCCCCCCGTGTAGCCGGATGCGCCGATTATCGAAATTTTCTTTGCCATAGAATTTACCTCGTTAGACTGAAGCCATGCGGCGGCAGAACATTACCTTTTCGCCCTCTGTAT
>CAYSQN010000013.1:0-10328 GCA_964433305.1 Microcaldota archaeon
GTGCGCTTCACGTATGACACCAACAAGATAGAGGGCTCCACGCTCACCTTGCGCGAAACTGCCGACCTTCTTGAACGGGGCATAACTCCGAACCGCAAGCCGGTGCGCGACATCAAGGAAACCGAGGCCCACAAGAAGGTGTTCTACGCCATGCTTGCCCACAAGAAGGAAGTTTCGCAAAACTTACTTTTGCAGTGGCATGCCGCGCTTTTGGGCGACACTGCACCAGACATAGCTGGGAAGCTTCGCAACCATCAGGTGGCAATTTCAGGAAGCAAGTTCCTGCCACCCTCACCAGTCGAAGTGCAGCCGCTGATGTCTGAATTCTTTCACTGGTATGAAAGAAGCAGGCAGAAGCTTCATCCCATTGAGCTTGCTGCCCGCTGCCACCTGAAGCTTGTCACCATCCACCCGTTCTCGGACGGCAATGGAAGGATAAGCCGCATATTGATGAACTTCGTGCTCAAAAAGCACGGGTTTCCCATGCTCAACATACGCTACGCCAACCGCTCGAGCTACTACTCGGCCCTCGAGCGCTCGCAGGTAAAAAAGGAGGAGCTTGTTTTTGTGAGCTGGTTCTTCAAGCGCTATGTGAAGGAGAACATGCGCTACGTTAGGAAGTTGGCCGCGCCAAAAGCAAATAAAAAGGATGAAGAAATGAAAGCATAGGTTTTTGACTGGGGTTAATAAGCGTTGGGACAGAGTCCATTTCCTAGGAAAACGACTGCGTTCTACTTTGCAATTTGCACTGCATCTCAGTCCAAACCTCAGTTAAGCTCAAATAGCCTCTCAGCGACTCCTATCTGCTAGAAGATATGAGCGTGCATCTGCATGAACAACATACTGCGAAAATCCCTGCCAATTTTCATTTTCGCGCTCTTCGCGCTTCTGATTGCGACGGTGGTGCGCGCAAGCTTCTTTGGAGAGGTGGAACCAGAAAAGCACATCTACTTTGAAATTGTCTTCCTTTTGTTGCTTGCGCTTCTTGGTGAAATGGCAGTTTCCTACCTCAAGCAACCATCAGTGATGATACTGATGCTTCTGGGTGTGCTGATTTCCCCAAGCTTCCTACATGCGACCTGGGAGCTGCTCCAACTGCCTGGCAGTGCCCCGGAAATACTGCGCTATGAAGCGGTCATTCAGGTGTTTGCCCAGCTCGGAGCGGTTATTTTACTTTTCAAGGTCGGCCTGCACCACAAGCTGGAAGGCGTGTTTTCATCCGACAACCTGCTGGTGGCAATTGCGGGAGTTATTGTACCATTCGCTGCAGGCTTTCTGTACGCAAGCGCATCTGGGGGGAACTTTGCCTACTCGATGTTCCTTGGAGCTGCACTGACTGCTACCAGCGTGGGCGTGACAGTTGCTATTCTCAAGGAGGCCGGCCTGTTAGAGAAGCGCTTTGCTCAAATCATCATTGGAGCAGCAGTTATTGATGACATACTGGGACTGCTGGTGCTGTCACTTGTCATAAACGTGACTGGAGGCGCGGAAGGCCTTGTGCCGCTTGCCCCCACTGCGCTCACTGCGGCAGTATTCCTTGCTGGAAGCGTTCTTGCTGGCAACTATTTCGTGAAGTACCTAGATAGGAATTGGTCAGCAGGCCCTCATGTGCTGGTGCTCGCCCTTGCCTTCATGTTCTCATACACCTACATTGCAGAATTCATCAAGCTCTCGGCCATTGTGGGCGCATTCATCGCAGGAGTGGTGCTTGCGAAAAGCAGGCATGGCAGGAAAATTGATGAGGCAACGCAGAGCCTGGAGTTGTTGTTCATGCCGATTTTCTTCATCAGCTTGGGAACACTTATGGATGTGGGTGCGCTTGCGCTGTTTGCAGTACCCATAATCATTATTACTGCCATCGCATTTGGAAGCAAGTTCTTTGCCTGCGCCTTTGCAGCGTTTCTCGCCAGGCTTCGCGGCAAGGAAGCGTGGGCGGTAGGAATAGGCATGGTGCCTCGAGGCGAGGTGGCTCTTATCGTTGCCGCGCTTGGACTGACAAGCAGCGTGCTTTCCCCCGCGCAGTACTCCATCATTTCCGCGATGGCGCTGCTCACTACGTTTTTGGTTCCCCCGCTCTTCACGCGACTGCTGCAGAAATAGCCTATTGCTTCCCTGTATTCTTCCGCAGGTACCGTAGCAGCCTATCCGCCAGCCGGAAGGATTTCAGGTCTGGCCTGAATGCTATTTTTGAAACCCCACGTCGAAGTTTCACTAATTTTATGAGAAGAAAGTGCGACCGCCGGGATTTGAACCCGGGTTACGAGATTTTTGCGGCCAATTCCGCACAAATCAGCCCTGGCAACCTCGAGTCCTACCAGGCTAGACTACAGTCGCATCTTGAGCATATTTTGAAGGGCTTGATTTTAAAACCGTTCGCCCCGAAGCCAGGGGTGTGGCAAAGATGATTTTGGCCGTCGCCTTGGTGGGTTTCCTGCTCTTCAATGCGCTTTACATTTACTCCGCCTTTTCGCACCCGGATTATGTCTTCTTCAACAGCTACCTCTCCGACTTGGGGGCCATAGGCTCTCCAACCGCGCCTTATTTCAACTACGCGCTTTTCATCGCGGCGTGCGCGGTGGCGGCGGTTTTCTTCCTCCTTTTCGGCAAAGAGGGGGCAGCGGTTGCGAGGGCGGCTTGTATCGCGGGGATGCTTTCCGCCGTTGCGCTTGCAGGGGTGGGGGGGTTGCCCACCGGCAACAAGCTGCATTTCCCCGTCTCGGTCCTTTTCTTCCTGCTTGCCGCGGCGGCGATCCATGCCTACAGCAGCACGCACAGGGGGAACGGAGAGCGGGCCCTTCTTGCGATGGGGCTGTTCCACACCGCAATTTCCCTGGCATTCGCATATTCCGAAATCACTGGCTCGATGGCACCTTTCTTCGAGACGGTTGCCGTATTTTCCTTCCAGGCCTGGGTGATTGCCGCCTCGTTTTTTTCGGAGGAGAAGTAACGAGAGTAATTTGCAGGCGCCGGATTGGTTTGCCATTCCAGGTGCCAATTGCCCGGATTTTAGGCTGCTTTTTACCTCTTCCCTTGCCTTTCTTGCTGCCAGTTGTCCCTCCTGCGCGCAAGCTTGCGCAATGAGGGGAATGGCTTTTTGCGTTCCTTTTCAGGGGGTTCATCTTGCATCCCATCACCTCATTGCAAGGAAATATGCTGCTGAGAGGGTGTCCCCCAGCCCAACGGTCTGCACGGGCGATTCAAGTGTTTTTGCCCCGTAGTTTTGCAGCTCCTGCAAAGTGGCGCACCTTCCAAATTCAGCCTTGAAGCTTGCGCATTTGCGCGCGAATTCGAGTGCTGGGGCATCTAGGGCGGAGTCGGGAGACACCTGCTGCTCGCTGGCGGAATGGAACAAGATTGCCTTTGCATTTTGCCCAAGCTCCTCAAGCCCGCAGCCGAATGCCGCAAGCTCATTTTCATTGAGGCCAACCATGTCAACGAGGGGGAAAAGCTCGCTTCTGGCTGCTTCCATCACATCTTGGGATTGGAACTGCCCAAGCTCGGCGAATAATTTCAGGTTGGGGCTGGCGGACTTCCACCTCTGGATTTCAGCGATGAGCTTGCGCAGCCGGTCGGGGGTTTTCACCAGGTGGAAACCGCCAAGGTACGCTTTTTCCATGCCCGCAAGCTCGGGGGTGATGTTGAAGCAGAAATTGTCCTCCAGGTGGATGGGGAACGGGTCGTAGCCTGCGATGAAGCGCGTGTTGTTCCCCTTGCTTTCGAAAACAAAGTGGTGCGCGGAGGGGGTGTTTGAATTGAACTTGTCTGCCGAAACAAACCCTTTTTCGGAGGGGAAAAGGATTTTTTCCTTTTGGGAAAAAAGCGAGGCAAGAGAAGTGTTCGCAAAATTGCTGTGGAGGTAGGAATGCACCCCGAGGGCAGCCGCCTGCTGGGCGGCGTTCCCCGCCTGCCCCCCCACTATTTTCCTGCCGAACTTTATCTTGGAGAGGAAAAACTCGCAGGCTCGGCTGTCTATTGCGGTTTCTTTTTGCACGCCGTAGGCAAAGCATTCGGAGAGCTGGCCTGACAGCAACGGGGAGAACTCCTCTATGGCAGCCAAGTCCTGCTCGGAGGGCGCCTTGACGTAATCGATGGCGGCGTTGAAGGCGAAAAGCGCGTTTTTGGGAAGCTGCATGGCAGGAGTTGGGCGGCTGTTTTTAATAATGACCTATCTTTAATGCACCCATGCGGCTGTAGTCCAGCCTGGTAGGATCTGAGCTTCCCAGAACCCTTTTTTCTCGCTACGCTCGAAAAAAGCGTTCACGGAAAAGAATTTTGGAAAAAGCTCGAGACCCGGGTTCAAATCCCGGCAGCCGCATTTTTTCCTTCGGAAAAAAGGTCGGCACGTGGCCTGCAGGCCACGGCCGCCGCATATTTTTTTGTGAGTGGTTTGATGAGGCATATACACGTGGCTGCTCTTGAGGCTGACGCCGAGCTTGCCAAGAAAATCGGCAAGAAGGCAGGCGAGACGGACTTCACCATCTACAACTGCAAGGAGGGCGAAGGGGTGCTCTCCATCTACCACCCATCGAAGTACCCGGAAAAGGTACAGCCGCTGCTCTACTCGCTTTCCCTATGCGACGTTGCATACATGCGCCCCATGGCAATTGACAAGTTCACAGGCGAGATGATAGTGGCGTGCGCGGTGTTTGGCAGGAAACTTATCGTAGTGGTGGACAAGGTTGGCAGCGCAGACCTCGAGCCGCTTTTGAAGTCCGCGGGGCTGGCGCAGTACGAGTTTTTCGAGGGAGACGCCAATGCCCTTCGCGAGAAGCTGCTTGAAGAAAAGAGCCTGAGGAAAGCTGAGGGCAAAACCGAAGTGGTCATTGACGCGTGCTTCCCGGTGAAGGGAGTGGGCACGGTGGCATTGGGCATTGTGCAGCAGGGCAAGGTGGGGGTGCACCAGAAGCTTGAGTTCATCCCCTCGGGGGTTTCTGCCGAAGTGAAGTCCATCCAGGTGCAGGACGTGGACGTCAAGGAGGCGGAGGTTGGCGCGCGGGTGGGGCTGAACCTGAAGAATTTGGAGGCACAGGGCATCCAGAGAGGCGAGTTTGCAGTGGAGGAGAAGTGGGCCATTGCCTCCGAAGTAGAGGCGCAGGTGGAGTTCACCAAGTTTTACAAGGGAAGCCTTGAGAATGTGCAGTTCTTCGTGCTTTGGGGCATACGCTTTGTTGCCTGCAAGGCGAAGAAGACGGCGGATGGGAAGTACGAGATTGAATTGGGCGCCCCGCTCCCAGTGAGGAATGGAGAAACAGTGCAGCTGTTCCTGGCCGAAGCCATGCCCCGGGTGATTGGAAAGGCGCTGGTTGCCAAAGCGCTCCCCTAAATCTTTTTTGACATGTAAGGCCCGTCAAGGAAATATCCTTGCGTCCTGTAGTAGCCCCTAACCCCAGGCCCGGAGATGACTGCAATTTTTCCAAGCCCTAGCTCATCTTTTGTTATGCGCTCGGCTTCTGCGAGAAGCTTTTTCCCAAGCCCCTTGTGCTGCATCTTCATGGAGGAGGAAGCGTGCTCGCCAATTGCAGCTTCCTGCCCGTAGACGTGGAGCTCGCGCACAATTGAGGAAACCACGCTTGGCTTGTTTCTCTTGTAGGGCTTGTAAGTGAATGAGTTCGTTTTGTTGGAAGACTGGAGAATGGGGGGAGGGACCCGCTTTTCTGCCGAAGCTGACTGGTATGCATAAGCTTCTGGGGATGGGGCGGTTGAGTCTATTTCTTTTCTGTGAGATTGGCTTGGAATTCGAAGGCGAAGGAATGCGGCGAGCAAATCTTGCTTTTCATCTTCAAAGGAGAGGAAAATCTCCTTCCCCCCTCCTGCCGAGTAGTCGATTCGCTGCAAACTGAGCTTCAGCTTCTCCAGCTTTTCCTTTTTTCTCTCTGCGTTTCCGATTTCCCTGCAGCGGATGCAGCGGCAGCTTGTTCCCATTTCTTTCAGCTTCTCATCCACTATCTGGCGCAAATTGGAATTTTTCACTCCGCCCGAGATGAGGGGGGAGGGGATGTCGCGCTGTATGCGCGGCACCCGCACGTAGGGAGGGATGAAGCGAGTGGCCTGTGCTATGACTTCGGCTGCCTGTTCGGTGTCGTAAGGGGAAAACTCGCCCTTTTTCCACTGGTTGTAAAGCACCGTTCCCTGCACAACAAGAGTTGGGTATATTTTGAGCATGTCGGGCTGGAAGCTGCCGCCGGAGAAAAGGCGCCTGAAGTATGATATGTCCTGCTTCGGGGTGCAAAACAGGCCAGGCATCATGTGGTAGCACAGCTTGAAGCCCGCGTTGCGGAGTATGGCGCTTGAGAGTGCCACGTCTGCCACGCTGTGACCCCGCCTCACTTTTTCGTAAACTTCATCCGACAGGCACTGCACGCCTAGCTCCACCTGCGTGCCTCCTAAAAGCAGCATTTCGTCCGAGTGGTATTCGTAGCCGTAGTCCGGGCGCGTTTCGTAAGTTACGCCTATTGCACGGTGCGGGGCGGTTTCGTTGGCATCGATTGACTGCTTGATGGAAGGGGAGGCATACCCGTTGAGGGTGTCGAATGCCTCCTTCATGAATGAATGCCTGGAGGATTCGTCAACATAGAGGAAGGTGCCGCCCATGATGATGAGATGGCACTTGTCGGTGGGGTGGCCCTGCCCATCGTATTGGAACAGGCGCGCGGCAATCTGGCGGGAGGCAGAGTAGCCGTTTTGTATTGCCCTCATGGTGGTGGGCTCGTATCCGGTGTATGCATGCGGGGCATTGTCTCCCTTGGGGCAGTAGGTACATCTTCCCCCGCAGTAGGCTGGAGGGGGCATGAGCGCCACCGGGGAAACGCCTGAAAGCGTGCGGGTGGGGGACTTGAGGAGCAGATGGCGCATTTTTGATTGGGATGGGGGGATGTGCTTGAGTATTTCCGAATTCTTTAGGAAGAGAATGCCGTAGTTTTCGGACAGCCGCAGCTTTAGGTGCTGCAGGCGCTGTTTTGGGTTGGCGATGAGCAGCCTCGCAGCCTCCTTGGCCGCCTTTTCCCGCAGCTTTTTCACTTCCTCGTCCGGAGATTTTGCGCGGGGGGCGTAGCGGGGGATGCGGTGCAGCTTGCGCTGGATGCTTGCAGCCTCAGTAGCATTGTTTGCAGTTGCTTCGCTTGCCAAAAAAACACCTTAATGCAGCCTTCCAGTCAGGCTTAAGTTGAAATTCTGGAAGAATTTTCCATTCGGGCCAAGGAAATTCAGCTCGAGCCTACTGTGCATGTTTGCAGGGCCGATATTAAAGCCTTGGGTGATGCCAAGTTCGGCTTTGGAAATGTAGCTGTCCGGAACCCAGGTGCCTTCCAATGAAAATTTCTTGCCGCTAAATCCGACTTTTATCTGTTCGGTTGGGCGGACTTCGGATATGCTGTAGAAGTTCTGCAGGGAAAGCACCGCAGCTGCATCAAGCTGCAGCGAAAAAACGCTTTCCTTGCCGACCTGGCGCAGGAGCTTTGCACGGGAGAGCATCCTGGGGTTGAGATTGTTGAAGCTCGTGGAAAAGTCGAGCTGCAATGGAGTTAGCTCCAAGCGGGTCTGGGAATTGATGCGCATCCGCTGAAGATATGGCAAGGCGGTTCCAACCAAAACAGGGAACGTATTTCCGGCTGTTTCTCCGAAACCCAGGTAGCCAGCCATTCTTGGAAATGCGCTGCCACCTATTTTGCCCTTGTCCCTGTTGAAGTCGGCATATGCGCCTAGCATGAGTGTTGAGGCTGTGGCGCTGCGGAGGAAAAGGAAGCCGATCTTATACTCCCCGAACTGAGAGTAGGGAGAGGCGCCGAAATTCCCATACCGGTCGGCGCTGAGTTGAATCCCTATTCCTTCCTCCCTTTTCCCTTCTTCCAGGCCAAGCAGGCTGCGCAGCAGCTTGTCGGTTGGGGTGAGGAAGAATGCCCCGCCCTTTGTAAGCGTGTAGGCATAGGGGCTGAAGCGGCTATAGACTAGGGAGACCTGATCGGCAGCTATGTTTACGTTTTTGTCAAGCGAGTAGGCTTTGCCGTAATTGACCAGGTAGTTGCCTTCCTTCCCAGGAATGAACCCCATGATGTGCCAGATGGCATTGGTGGAGACAGACGCTGAGAGAACCCGAAGGCCGAAAGTTTCGCACAGCTTGTTGAGCATGACAACGTTGAGGTCTCCGCACATCCCCACCAGCTGCCCTTTTTGGTGCTTCTCAAAAACCGTTTCCGCAGTATAGCCGTTGAACAGAAGCGAAAGGCCGGAACCGGCCCTGGACTTGTCAATCATGCCAAGCCCTATCCCTCCAGCAAACACCCCAAGCCAATCTGAACAGAGGCCGACTTTTTGCTGTTCTGAAAAATCCGCTGCAAGCGAGCGGTTGAAGGTGCAAAAATTCTGCAGGCTTGGAAAGGACAGCCCCTCGAGGCGCATTGAATGTTGGGGATTGCTGTTAAAGGGCGCCATATTGCTCTGCGCAGAGGCGCTGGGGGACTTGATTATGCCGCTTACCAGAAGCGGAATGGCAAGGAATTTTGCCGCTTTGAAGGCCTTGGCTGCGACCTTCCTTGCAGCCTCGAATTGCTTTAGCCTGCCCTTTTTTTCAAGCATCATTCGGACATCCCACTCCCTTCGCAGGACAGTTTTGTGGCTATGGGTGGTTTTAATAAGGAGAGGTGCTCCGGCGCTTTTTTTAGAAAAATCAGGCAGGAAGCAGGTTGGAAAGCAGCCCGACTATGAAGTAAACCGGAGCCTCTGGAAGAGGGAAAAGCAGTACGCCTCGGTTCACCGCGCGGTAGTCTGAGAAAAGGTCGGTGTTCACGTGCAGCGCCACTTCCTGCTCGGAGTGTATCCGCTCCGAGGAGGCGGATGCCGCGATTATGCGAACCTTGTAATCGGCCTCGTCGTTGCCCACCACCTCGTAAACTATGGTTTTGGAGGTTTCAGACGGGATGTAGACGGTCCTTCTGAACTCCCAGTCCCGCACCCCGTTGGAGCTGATGGTGTAGATGTCGTTTGCCTTGCCTTTGTTCAGCACGGTTATCGAGTAGCGCGCGGGCTGGCCTGCGCCGATTGAGAGGGAGGATGGGTCCACGTGCATTTCCATCACGTCGTCAGTCACTGAGACCCGGACGTTGAATGAGATGTTCTCGCCAAGCCCTTCGTTCCCGGATTCGTCCCAAAGCGTCATCCGCACCGCATAGTCCCCCTCGGGCGCGTCTTTGGGGACGGTGATGTCTGCCTGGAGGGGATTGGAATACAGATTTGATGGGTTGGAGGACCAGCCATAGGGCAAGGATGAGGCAAAAAGCATGTCATAGGCGCCGCCCAGCCCGTATTTGCCCCCGGTGGAAACCTTGGGGTCTGCGGCGATCACGAAAGTCTGCCCCGGCCCCACGCTTTGCAGGTAAATTGTGGAGCCCTCGTATATTTCATGGTTTACAGGGGAGATTACTGAAATCGGAAACCCCAACGCGCAAAGCAGCAGGGGAAACAGCAGCAGGGCGGAAAACCTCATGGCTGCGTCTGCCATTCCAAATATTATAAGCTTAACCTTGCGCCGGCCCCTCCCCGTGGCAACTCTTTTAATGCTTCACGCCGAAATGGAGCCATGGCGTCCACCAGCACCAAGGCGATATTGTCATTCGTAAAAATACTGGTTGCGCTTGTGGCAGGGTACGGAATCGCCTATTTCTGGCTGACTGCTCGGGAAGGGCTTGACGAATGGTTTGTCCCGTACGGCGCGGGCCTTATCGTGGCAGTGATGGTGTTCGTTCTCCTTAGCAAATTGAACAAGGGAAGCGGCGACTAGCCCCCTATTGCAGATAAATTCTTTTCCCGCCACGCTGTTTGGCGGGCGCCTTGAAGTTCCCCCCGGAGCATGGATGGGAAGGGGCGAGGGCGCCAATTGAAGGAGATAGCTTTTTATTCTGTTTAAAGCGCAACATTGCGGAGCGGCGGGAGGACGGCTCACCGGGGAAACCTGGAGGAAGTTCTGCCCACCGGAATGTCCTAGGGGCTTAAGGCCCCATCGGGAACAGAAACGATGTGCATGTTGCTTTCGGGCAGTGTGCACAGCTATCGGGCGCAAGCCCGGTGGAACTAACCGCCCCCGCGGATGAGGATGACGCAAGGAGACTCGGGGAGCGGGTTGAAACGGCCCGTGCATGGATGGATGAGGGTGCAAGGCGATTTGCCGCGTCAGTCTAATGCCGTCGAGAACAGAAGGCAGGCTACCACCCGCCGCTCCAAATGCTTCCCTGCCTTGGGGCTGCTTTTAATCTCTTTCTCTTCAAACCTTCCATTGTGCCAAGGTAACTCAGCTTGGTTAGAGTGCCAGACTCATAGAACCCTTTTTGCTCCCCCCG
>CAYSQN010000014.1:0-9727 GCA_964433305.1 Microcaldota archaeon
TGGGGCCGCTTTTGGGAGGCTTCCTGTATGGTGTCAACCACGACTTCCCCTTCGTCGCAATGGCTGCGGTCATCTGGGCTTATGCTATGGTGTTCTTCTTTTACGGGAGCAGGAAGCTTGAGAAAAAGGAGCCCGCAGCCGCCTGACTTGTTTTTTTGTGGGGAAAGCAGCGGCAGGGAGCCTTGAAAGCGTTTATAAGTTAGAAGCCTCAAGATCCATAAATGCATATAAACGTATACGTATATGTATACATCTATGAGCAAGTTGGTGAATTTGTCCGATGGAGTGTACGCGGAGCTTACGCGCCTGAAGAAAGTGAGGGGGGAGAGCTATAGCGAGGTAGTTGGGGAACTGCTCAACAAAAGAAATGCTGAAGAAAAAACTCTTGATTGGGACGACATATTACCTCGCCTTCAAAAGCGGGCAAGTAGCTACAAAGGAAAGAGAGAGAAGACGGATCATGATTTAGTAGCGTATGGTGTTTCCCGTGATGGTTCTTGACTCCTCTTTTCTGGTGGCTCTTTATCGCAAGGAAGATGAGAACAACCATAAAGCACTTGACTGGGTGCAGCGGAATAAATATGAAGAGCTCTTACTTTCTGATGTTATTCTATTCGAGACCCTTACTGTCTTAAATTACAAAAATGGGATTGAAACTGCAAAAGAAGCCTACGATGACATGAGGAGGAACAAAAGGATCCGAATTGCATATCTTGACGAGCAGACCAAGCTTGAGATATTGGAAGAATTCTTTAATCACGAAGGAAAATTTAGTCTTCCGGATGCTTCTGTAATACATCTTGCTAGAAAGACAGACTCGCACGTTGTTACATTTGACAAGAGCATGCTGCGGCACGCTGCAAGAAAGTGAGGAGATGGAAGAAATAAAGAAGCATGATTGGAAGGATGTTATTGCTTGGCAGCTTCAACGAGATAATCAGTCCGAAGGCAAAAAAGAGAAAACTGACCACGACCTCATTGCTTATGGGGTTTCGCGCGATGGCACTACTTTGGAAGAATGCGAAAGTGGAATTAGGAAGAAAACGGGAAAGAAAAAATAGAAGAAAAACAAGAAAAAAGAAAAGATTGGCTAAGAAAACTTAGCCTGTTTATCCGAAGAGGGATGCAAGGCCTTCCGCGGCTGCAGCTTCCTGCTTGGCGTGGTCCTCCTTCTTCTCCTCCTTCTTGCCCTCGGCCGCTGGCGCAGCTGCAGGGGCGGCTGCAACCGGCATGGCTGCTGCCTTGAGAAGCTCGGCGAAGTCAACGCCTTTGACCGCCTCGGCAAGCACGTTTGCCTTTGCTTCATCAGCAGAGGCGCCGGCTGCCTTCAGGACGGACACAAGCGCATCCTTGGTAATTTCCTTTTCAGCCCCCTTCAAGAGAAGGGCGGCGTGCAGATATGGGTCGATTTTCATGTTTTTGCCTCCTTATTGTTTTTGTGTTTCAGCCGCAGATGCGGGAGAAGCGCCCGCCTCGGCCGGCTTTGAGTCCAAATCCCCGACCTTGCCTGACAGCGTGCTGCCAAGCAGTACGGCCTGCGTCAGAAGCGCCTCGGTCGAAGCATCCGAGTAGAGCTGGCCGTTTATCGCCATGTTCCTGCTTTGCGCAAATGCGTTTTGCAGGAGAGCCTCGATGGTTTGCGATGTCGGGAAAGATGCGTTGAATGACACGTTGAATGCCTGCGAGAGGCCGTCAAGGAACTGCGCCCGCAGGGTGGTTTCGTCAATGTCAAGCGATGAGGAGGTGTAGGTGTACTTGCCGTCGTAGGCAGCCACAAGGTTCACCATTGCCTCGAAGGGGAGGATGTTGAGCTTTTGCAGCGCCTTGCAGACGCTGTCGGATATTTTGGCACCCTTCTTTGCCACCACCGAGTCTTTTGCGATGATTATCTTGCCCGCCTTTATCTGGGCGTTTATTCCCGCGCCCTTCAGTTCGGAAAGCGCCGGCCCTGGAAGCAGGTCGGTTTCGCCTTCCGGGACAATGATGTCATAGGGCGCGATTTGGCCCGGCTTTGCACCCACCTTGCTCTTGTTGTCCCTGAAGAACTTGTAGAGCGCGTAGGGGGCCATTTCAGTGAATACTATGGCGGTCGGGAAGTCAATTTTGGAGGCAAGCTCCTTCTTCCCTGTCTTTTCAAGCGAGCGGATGATGACGCTGTTCTTGGCAACCGAGAATTGCGCCTTGCCGCGCAGCTTCTTCTTTGAGGATTGCAGTATCCGGTCAGGGAGAGAGCGGATGTTGAGGAGGGCCACCACCGGGTAGCGCTTGGAAATTGACGTGAGCGAGTCGACCTTGTCCTTCTTTGCAAGAAGGGACGGGCTCTCCTTTTTCACCACTGTTGCCTTGATTTTCTTCCTTGTCATGCACAACACCTTCATGCGACTTTGACCGGCTTGCCCATGGTAAGCTTGATGTAAACGGATTTTATGTTGGGCTCTGGGACCTTGCCCTTCACCTTTTCATATGCCGCGTCAATGTTTTCCACCAGGTCGGCGACGCTCATTGCCTCGGAGCCTGCCAGGCACTGCGCCACAGGAAGGTATTTGCCCTTGGAAACCAGCCTGACTCGGCGGCTTGCCTGCTCGATTGCGTCCTTAACGCTTCCAACTATGGGACGGGGGAGTTTTCCCCGTGCTCCAAGCACCTGGCCCAATGACTTTCCGATTGCAATCATCAATGGTGGCGCGGCTATGAATTCCGCGGTTTTTACCAGGCTGGAGAGCTTGCCCTTGTCCCCTGCTAACTTGGGGATGCCGGTGGACTCGATGACCTCTGTTGCTCCGGCGTTTTTCGCCTCAAGTGCCATCTGCCCGTCTGCGAAAACCACCACTGGCTGGGGCTTGCCCTTGCCTTTTGGGAGTAATATGTCGATGTTGAGGCGGTTTTCCGCCTTGGCAAAGTCTATGGCCCGGAAGTTGATGATGAATTCCATCGACTGTGTGAACTTGCGCTTTCCCTTTTCTTCCAGCGCCTTGTTTACAGCCTCGCTAATTGACTTCTTGTCCATGTAAGTTCCCTCCCATTGCCGCCAAAGCGGGAATGGTGATACGGCCATTTTGCCAAGGCAAAATGCGTCGCCATCGCAAGCGATGACGACAGCGGGATCCGCAGCCCGGAGGGCTGAGGAGTCAGCGGACGCAAGCCCGCTGGAAAGCCGTTGGCTCTCATTAGAGGATAAAGGTTTAAAAAGCGTGGTGAAGGGGCTGGCGCGCTTTGTTGGACGCGCTTAGGCTACTGATGCTTCTTCGGTTTCTTGAGGTTCTTCCCTCCTTTCTTGGAAGGGGTTTTTGCCTTGTTCCTGCCCTTGGCGGTTTTCGGAAGCTGCGAGCGGCGCACTTTTGGCATGGAGATGGAAAGTCGCCTCCCGGGCGCCTTGCCCCCCGATGGCTGCTTGCCGCTGATTATCTGAGTCACCATCTGCTGTATCTGGCTTCGCTTGTCCGCAAGCGCGGAAAGCTCTGCGAGCGCCTCCCCCCGCTGCTCGAGGTTCTGCTCGGACGATACCGTTTTGGACTGGCTTTCATACAGCTGGGAAATTTTCTTGCCCTCCTCGATAAGCTGCTCGAGCTTGCCCTTCTCATCCGCGATCCTCTCATCGATGCTGCGTTCCAGATTCCTTGCCTGGTTGAACTCGAAGCTGTAGCTTTCGGTAACCTCCCGCAGTTCCTTGAGGTAGCGGCGCACGAAGTTTGCCTCCACCGATTCGCGCAATGCTGCAAACTCCTCGTTCCCGCTCTTCACGTAGTCGGACAAGCCGGACATCCTTGCGTCGTAATCCTCCCGTATGGATTGCACGTAAAGCTCCACCTGGCGCATCTGCTCCATCTGTTTCTCAATGCCGGAAAGCACCCCTTTGGTGTTTGAAATTTCGCCCTTTATGGCTCTCACGCTGTCGGTTATCTCCCCCTTGAGGGAAAGAAGCTCCTGCGAGTGCTTTTCCGCAACCGAGAGCCGCTCGGCCTGCTCGGCAAGCGCCGCCCTTGCGTCAAGCACCTTGTTCCCCGCTTCCTCTTCCAGCCTTGCGATGTGATGCAGTGTGTGCTCAAGCTCGAGCGTTTTTGCCTTGTGTGCGGCGATTTCCCCCCTTGACTGCTCCAGGAGGGTTTCCATCTTCTCCCGCTCGCCTGAAAGCTCATTGCCCGATTCTTCAAGAAGGGCGGTTGCCTCGTCATATGCCTTGCGCATCTGCGCGTGGGCGTTGATTGCTGAAACCTGCAGCTTTTCCGCAGATGACACCTTGCCCGGGAGGTTGGAGGCGCGCTCCTGCATGCCAAGGATGTTTTTCTCCATCCTAAGCACGCGCTCCGAGATGGTGTCAATCTCGGACTCAAGCCTGCGCTGCATTGGGGTGTAGTGCTCGGATAGCAGCCGCTCCTTCTCCATGCGAAGCTTGTCGATTTCCTGCATCTGGCCCAAGATTTTTTTTATCTGGCGGGACAGCCGTTCGGAGTATTGTGCAGACACGCCGGAAATGTGGACGGGCAGGGGCTTTGGTATCCTCTCCTTTTTGCCCCCCCTTGCCTTTGAGCGGAAATGCTCGAATGCGGCTGAGAGCTCCTTTTCCTCCGAGGGGGTGCTTTGCAACTCCTGTGAAACAGTGGGAATTGGGCCCGACGGATAGGGAATGGTGGTTTGGGAGAGCCTCTGGCTTGAAGTGAAAAATGTTTCCTGATTGGGGCTTGTGGTTTCCCCCTCCTTTTCTTTACGGGGGGGCACGGTCATGGCTGGGGGCTTTCCATCCTCAGGAGAGGCATCGTCTGCGTTCTTTTCCTCTTGCGCTGTGGGGGAGCCATCCTTGATTTCCACTTCTTGCGGGGGTGAGATTCCTCCCATTGCCCCGTGCTTGACTTCCTGCCCGGCTTCATCCTGCATGCGCTTTTCGGCAACCTTTTTCCTAAGCTTGGAGGCAAGGCTTTTTTGCATGCGAAGGACGGATATCATCCCCTCCACTTTCTCAAGCTGTGAGCTGACCTCTTCCATCTGCTTGCTTACGCCCCCAAGGGGGTCCTTGTAGGGGAGGGGAACGTTGGAAGGCAGGTGGGAAGGAGGGCTGCCGCCTTCATCCTTGTACTCCTGGGCTTCTGCCTTGTCTGCCACGCCAGGCGGCATATTGCGGACAAACTCCTCTTTTGCCATCTGCTCGCGGCTGCGGGCGATGTCAAGCTCCCGCTGGAAATTGTTTTCTGATTTCAAGGACACATGAACCTGGGTGGAGGGCGGATGAATTTCGGCAGAACTTGGGGATTTCGGGCCCTCCCAGGTTGCCATCACCCCTTGCAGGCGGTTCTCAAGCTTAACCTGATTGTTTTGCTCAAGGACGTGGAGCCATTTGAGCACATCCCTTTCAGGAAGGCCCGAGGCTGACGAAAGCTCATGGACGCCCATGGCCCGCCCGGCGCTTTTTAGCGCGGAGAGGAGCTCATCGAGTTGGGTCCTGATTCCTTCGCCTGCCATGTTCCCCCTTAGTTGTATTCAATATATGGATTTTGGTCTATCCGATACTGCCCGGACATTTTCCTTCTTGCCCTGCGGAATGCCTCCTGGATATGCGAGGAGTTTTCCTTTGTGACATTCACGCTAAAGACGCTCTGGCCCGCGTGTATCCTTGCCGCCCTGTCGGTCGGCCGCCCGTACGACTGGCGCATCCCCTTTTGGAGACGGTCGGCGCCAGCCCCTGCAATCATCTTGTTTTCCCGAATCACGTTGTGCGGGTAAACCTTGACCTTGAAGAAGTAAAGGTTGGGGATGACTTTTTCCAGGTACTTGTTTGCCGCCTGCCTGCCTGCTTCCAATGAGTTGTCGCGCAGCTGCACGTCCTCCTTTGCCACCAGGTCGAAGGTGAAATCGAATGGCTGCTTGCGGTTGCCCATCTCGTAGACGAGCAGCGACAGGTGCGGCATGGATTTTACATATGATTTGCGCGGCTTCCTCTTTGAGAAGCGAGTCCAGGCTGTTTTTTCCAGTGTCCTCATTGTATGTGCCGGTCTTATTGACATAATATCACACCTCAGCTTTCCTGTGCGGCGCTTATAGCGCCACGATTGAAGGAAGAGTGGGTGAGATACTGCCACTCTCCTTAATAATTTTGCCCCCCGCGCAGGAGCTTTTGTGATGGAAACTGTATTTAAATGTTTGTGCGTTCCTTCAGAAGAAGCATTCTCTTTGTTTTTATCCCGCCCTCTGCTGAGTAGCCACCCATTGTTCCGTCGCTTCGGATAACCCGGTGGCAGGGGATGAGGGGCGCAAGGGGGTTTTTCGCAAGCGCGCTGCCCACTGCGCGGGCGGCTTTTGGATTGCCTATTGCTTTTGCAATTTGTGCGTAAGTGCGGATCTGCCCTTTTGGAATTTTTGCGCAGGCGCGGAGCACCGACTGCTGGAAGGGAGTGAGGGCGGAAAAGATTTTTTGCTGTTTGGAGTTCAGTTTCATTCCATCGCCTCTATCTTCCAACGCGCAGGTGGTAAAAGCCGTCGTCCTCCTCTACGTTGCCCTTCTTTGCGGGAGCATAGTCAAGACCTTTCTTGGTCTGCACCATGGTAAGTTTTTTGTTCAGTATCTTTTCGCAATAAACTTTCTGCTTTTCCACGTGCGAATGCGCTCCGTGCAGAGTAAGGGCAGCGCGAAGCTGCAGGAAATTCAGGTCGGTTGTCAGCTGCTTGCCATATGCGCGCACCATCAGGCGGTTCCATTCTTCTTCCGGGAGCAGGAAATCCCCCTGCTCGTAAAATCCGTAATCGAAAACATCAATCCTGAAGTTATCCTTGCCAACTGCCGCAAGGGAGAGGAGGAACTTTTCCGCCACGTTGTTGAAGGGGATGATGCGGCCCTCCTCCATGCGGGAGAGGAAGGAGGAGACTATTGGGGAGGCTGCAGAGAGAAATGGAGAGGAGGTGGGAGAGATTAAAGGAAAGGAAGTCGGCCAGGTGGAATTGGGGGCATTGTTGGCGAAAGGCTGGAGATTGCCGTTCTTGTCTGGTGCATACTCCACTATTTGCCCGTCTTTTTTCATGAAAAATTGGGCAGGAAGGTCGGTGAAAAGCTCGTTTATCCTGCAGTAATCGAAGGCAAGAGTGGGCTGTTCAGAAACTGCGTCAAAAATGCCGAGAATGCACACTGCCTTGTGGGCAGCGAGGTTCTTGCGCGCGTCTGCGAGCATTTTTTCAGAGAAATCGAAGAGATAGTAGCGGGTGCGGTTGTAGAGGCGCTTGTCTTTCTTTTTCACTTCATCAAGGAAAGTTTTGGCAAAATCTCCCTTGCCCACTCCATACTCGCACACCACGATGGTGCTTTTGCGGGGGGCAAAGTCGCGGCAGAACTCCACTGCATTGCACTTGGCAAGCGCGGTGCCTTGCGCGAAGGTGGAAAAATCAGAGTAAATTTTCTTGCCTTTTGAGGAATAGTAGCGCTTGTTTGCCTTGCGGATTTGAGAGGACATTGTTGAACCTGCCCTGTTGCTTTTGTTCACAGCACGTCTTGTTTCACTCTTTCCACCCCAAGCGCCTCTATCAGCTTGCCAAGCTTGGGGCCCTTTGCCTTGCCAAGAAGCGCGGAGTAGCATTCCTCGAAGAGCTTGGAGGGAGGGATGGAAAGTTCTTTTGCGGTGTTGAAGGCTGCGTTGTGTATCTCAAGTGCAGCCATGGAAGGCGCAAGCTTGGTGAAAAATTCTTTTGCTGCCCCTTGCGCCTTGGTTGGCTTGTAGGAGAATGCATACTCTTCGGGAATGAAGTTCCTCTTCTGCCACTCTTCAACATAGGGGGAGAGAAACTCCACTGATGCTGCGTCTCCGCCCAGTGTTGCAATTTTTTCCCAGCCATACTGCAGGTTCCTGTAGAGGATGAGGTCTATGAACGGAATTTTCCAGCTGTGCAGCGCCCCTTTTTCATCGGAGGAGGAAAGCCTTGCTGCTATTGCGCGCTTCCTGTCTGCGCGGGAGAGAGGGGAGGTGTCTGCTTGCAGAAGCGCAACTGCCTTTTCGTAGTCCTCGATGGTGCGGAGCAGGTTCAGGCCGGTTGGCACCAAGTCCACATTCTCCTGCAAGTCGGGCTTGAGAAGCATGTACTTGAGAACCTGCGGGGGAAGTAATTGCATGAGGTCGGTTACGCCCATTCCGGTTCCTTTTGACTTGGAGTACTTCTTGCCCTCGAAGAGGATGAAGCCGAATTTGAAGCCCACTGGCGGTTCTTTGTTGAAGATTTCTTTGAAAACTGCCTCCAGCGTGTCGCGGCTGCCCCCGCGCGTGAAGTGGTCCACCCCCCCGCCTTCTGCAGAGGTGCCGAAGTGGTCCTGCCAGGCTGGCCAGTGAAGGCGCCAGGTGAGCTTGTAGCGGTGGTCGGAAAGCTTGTTCTTGCCCTTGTGAGAGCAGCCTTTTGTGTATTTTACATCGCGGTCGCAGGAGTATTCATAGCCTTCTTCGCTGTGCGAGAGTACTCTCGTGGTGGCAATCCTGCCGCATTTTTCGCACACTGGCATAATGGGCGACCACCAGTCGGGGAGCTTGTCTCTAAGGGAAGTGCGTGCCACTATTTCGCGAACCTTTACTTCTTGCGCAAGGAAGAGCTTTGCATACTTGTCCATTGCCCCGGTTTTGTATAGCTCATTTGCCTTGATGATTTGAGGGTGCACGCCTAGTTTTTCCATTGCTGCGTGCGCATCTGCGAGAAAATATTCACCAAATGAAGAGGTGGTGCCTGTTGGGTCGGGCACATCGGTTAGTGGCTTGCCCAGGTGCGGCTCAAGCTGCGATTTGTACTTCTCGAAAATAGCTGGCACTGAGTCGAATGCGTCGAAAATGTCGGCGACGAAGTAATATTTCACTTCCTTGCCGCTCTCGCGGAGAGCTTGCGCAATTGCCGAGGGGAAGAGGAACTCGCACACTGTGCCAATGTGCGTTGGCCCGGAGGTGGTGAGCCCGCCGCTGATTACGAAAGGCTCCTTTTTGGTCGAAACTATCTCCTGCGCGAGCTGCTCGGACCAGTGGAGGTTTTTCTTGTCCTCTGCTTCTTCTGCCATGGAGAAAGTAGGGAAGAAAGGAGTAAAAAAGGGTTGGACTAGGCATCTCCATACCATGCCCTAATCTTTTTTCCTGCTTCAAAAAGTTCTGTGTAAGAAGAAAATCTACTCATGTATTTGTCAAACAAAACAATCCGACGATTTCCATCAAACCCTAAGTGAAGCGTAAGTCTTGAATTTACATTAAAGAGTGTTTCTTCGTTGAAGGCAAGAAGTTTTGCTTTGACTAAGTCGCTATAAATTCCTCCATTTAGAATAACAACTGACTTTGGTGCTAAGAGTTTTGTCATTTCGATGAGGTTATCTGAATATTTCTTTAGCAAAAAATAACCGGTGCTACTGTGTGATTTTTCTGACTCGAACTTTCTTATGGTTTTTCTCAATTTTACTGTGCTTATTACACTGGAATGATATGGAATTAAGTCTAGATTTACAAGATTCCTATTCAAAGAATTAAACCCATTTTTCGAATTTGGTATTGAGTAAGTTTCATTTCCAAGCAGACCGTCTAGGAGAACTGATACAAAATTGTAATAGTTGCTATGAGTCATAAACCATTCAAAAAAACCCAAATAAGTGCTTTTCCAATCGCCACCTCTATTTTGAAATTCGGCATTTTCTTTTTCATTTCTTTTTGCATTATAGCCCGGATTGATACTGACCAACGCAAACTTTGCATTATGAATTTTGCCTGCAAAAAAACATGGAGGATAGTTATGT
>CAYSQN010000015.1:0-9596 GCA_964433305.1 Microcaldota archaeon
AAATACCCCATTATCTCGTTTGCCACCAAGCCCTCCGCCATCGCCTCCTCAAGGGGCATCTCTTTGGCTTCCCCTGCTCCGTCTGCAAAGCGCATTTTCTCCCCCTTCACGCGTTCGAACTTGGGGTGCTTCTGGTCAGATGGGTTGAAGAAATATTCAAGCTCCATCTGGGAAAACTCACGCATGCGAATCAAGCCCTGGCGCGGGGAAATCTCGTTCCTGGCGCTCCTGCCCACCTGCCCGATGCCTATGGGCAGTTTCCCTCCAAAATTTCTTGCCACGCGCGCAAAGTCAAGGAAAATCCCCTGCGCGGTCTCGGGCCTAAGGTATGCAGTATTTCCATCAACTGGTCCGATGTTCGTCCTAAACATCATGTTGAAATAGCCCACCTCTGAAAGTGCGGCTTTCTTGCAGTTGGGGCAGGCTATGGAATATTTTTTGATGAGCCCCCCCAGTTCCTGCGGAGCCATGCCTGCGGCTTTCACTCCGTCCTTTTTCGCCTCCTTGCTGCCCTCTATGAGGTGGTCTGCGCGGAACTTATTCTTGCAGGAAGTGCAAGTTACCAGCGGGTCGGCGAAATTCTGGGCGTGCCCAGAAGCTTTGAGCACAGCCTCTGGAAGCACGATGCAGGTTTCAATCTCGTGAAAGCCTTCTTTCTGCAAGAACTCTGCCCGCCAAAGGTTCTCAAGGCTGTGCTTAATCTGGCAGCCAACTGTTCCGTAGTCGTAAAAGCCCGCGGGCGCTCCGTAAACTTCGGCAGATTGTATGAGGAATGAGCGGCGGATGGCGACATCCATCAGGCGCTCTGACTGTGTTGGCATGCACCTTTTCTCTTTGGGAAGTTAAATAAAGATTTGGAAGCCTATTAGCCCTCGAAGTGATACTAATGGTATTCAATCCATCCGCACGAGGGGGCAAGCCAGGGGGGTTCAATTCTTCCAGGCCTGGGGGCTTTGGGGGCTCAGGCAGGCCATCCGGCGGGTTCGGCGGCCATGGGAAGCCCTCCCGCGAGGACTTTTTCAGCAGGGCAAAAAAGAAGGTGCACATAGCAATCTCCTCTCGCGACAACCTGCTCATACAGTCCGTCTCTGCGATTGATGAGCTCAACAAGGCCTCCAACCTGCTCTTCGAGCGGTTGAGCGAATGGTACGGCATGCACTTCCCGGAGCTGCGCACTTCGGAGCCCTCAAAATACGTGCAGGGCGTGCTTGCCATTGACCGCAAGAACCCGGACGAGGCAGTTTTTGAGCGGCTGTTCGGGGAACAGGGCCCTTCAATGCTTGGCAGGATGCGCGTTTCAGTGGGCTCGCAGCTTTCAGACGAGGATCTGCTCCAGGTGAAGGCGCTTGCCTCTCAAATCCAAGCCCTTTGGGCGCTTCGCGACCAGTTGGATGCTTACCAGACAAAAATCGCAAACGAGCTTTGCCCCAACATGTCCTACCTGGCAGGCCCCTCGCTTGCAGCCAAGCTTGTGGCGCAGTCCGGAGGGCTGCAGAGGATGGCGACCTTTCCCTCAAGCACCATCCAGGTGCTAGGCGCGGAAAAGGCACTTTTCAAGCACTTGAAAAGCGGCAGCAAGCCGCCCAAGCACGGGCTCATCTTCCAGCACCCGGTAATCGGCAAAGCCCCAAGGAAACTTAGGGGCAAGCTCTCCCGCACCTTGGCTGCGAAACTTACCATCGCCTGCAAGGCGGATGCGCTGTCCCATAACTTCATAGCGGAGAAGCTCAAGCAGCAGTTCGAGGCCCAATGTTCCCGCATTTTGGGAAGCGCGCAGGCGCAGAACTAGCCTCGCACCTGCTCCAAGGCGCTGTTCGGTGGAGCAAATGAAACTTCTCGCACTATCCGACTTGCATGCCGAAGAGGATGCGCTGGACCGCCTGCGTGCGCTTTCATCAAAAAACACCTACGACGCGGTGCTTTTCTGCGGGGACCTGACCACCCGCGGGCCGGTCTCATACGCGCAGGAGGCAATTTCCCTGTTTCCCAACACTTACGCAGTGCACGGCAACATGGACACCCCCGATGTGATAGGGTGCCTCACGCAGGCAGGGGTGAACATACACGGGAAAAAGGTGCGCATGAAGGACTGGAACATAGTGGGCCTGGGGGGCAGCAATCCGACTCCGTTCCACACCCCAAGCGAATTTTCCGAGGGGGAAATAGCCTCGATACTTGCCAACAGCGGCCTGGATGGGCGCTCCATCCTATTGTCCCACCCGCCCCCATACGGGCTTTTTGACACAGTCGGCCCCCTGCATGTGGGCTCCAATGCGGTGCGGGCGGCAGTGGAGGAAAAGAAGCCCCTCCTTCTCATCTGCGGCCACGTGCATGAGCACGAGGGCAAGGACATACTGGGGCAGACTTTCGTGGTGAAGCTAGGCCCGGCGCAATCATTGCGCGCCGCGGAAATAGAAATAAAAGACAGCATAGACGTCAAGTTTTTCAGCCTGTAACTATTGGGGCGGTGTTTGGAGTGCACGACGAAGAAGAAGGGTTTGAGCTGCCATTTGCCAGCCAATTCTCAGTCCGCAAAGCGCGAAAGCCTGACATGAAGCCCATCATGGAAATGGTCTCCCTTCTTTTCCCAGATGGGGCTGCAAGGCACCTTCCCTCTGACCGCTACCTGCTAGCTGAGCGCTCAGGCGTGCCTGTGGGCTTCTGCCACTTCCGCCTTCGGGAAAAGAAATGCTATATCGCAGGCTTAGGCGTGCTTCCGCAGTACCGCAACCACGGGGTTGGAAGCCAGCTGATGGCCGAGGCGCTCTACTACGCAGACAGGCACGGCATCCAAACCACATACTTGAAAGTCCGCGCGCTCAATTCCGCCGCAAGCCTCTACCTGCAATACGGCTTTTTCGAGAAAAGGTCAGGCGACGTGCTTTTGCTTGTGAGGAAAAGGCCGTCTTAACTGGGTGGCAGTCTGCTGTATTTTGAATCATACTCGAGAAATTCAAGTCGCCTAGCTTTGTCTGGCTTAGTTCGTTATTCTTTCTTTGCCAAGGAGAAGGTGGTTTCCATTGGCGTTTAGCCTAATGGTCCTTTTCCTATCAACTCCAAGAAGAAAGTTGCTGCTGTTGATTATTCTTAGGAGTACGCTTGCCTCAGGCAGAAGACTGCCATTGTTTTTGGACGATAGCCTCTGCTCGAAGGTGAAAAATTCTGGCACTCTCTTACGCTCCACTACTTTCTCAAGCGAGCTTAAGAACCGCAGGAATTTGTCTTCATTCTCAGGATCTGCAAGAATTGCCTTGCTTGCTTGAAGTATCTGTTCCAGCGTTAATTCGACCTTACCGAAATCGGCGGTGTTCCTAAATACCGTTATGAGCATTCCAAATGTCTTTTTCTTGTCTGAAATCGAAAGCACATGGTTGATGAAGGTTTCTATGTCTTTTTTCGAACCCATGATAAAGAAATTCTCTATTGCTCGGTCCACATCTGATTTTGCAGCATCATCCGAAACGTAGTAGCTCTTGCAGAACTCTTTTATGGTGCTCTCGGTTATTGGCATGCCCAGTATAAATTCTGCTTTTTTTCGAATTTCCGCCATCCTTTCATACTCAACCTTGTTTTTTTCAGATTCGGCAAGCCACGTTTCGTATGCTGGAAGCAACTCATTATTGATGAGCCTGTTTACATAGTTTATGCCATCGTAGATGCAGCCATTTCGCTTCGCCCATCCCGGACCCGCCTCTAGAAACTCGGCAAGTCGTTCATGTCTCTCTATCTGCAATATTTCGACTCGATTATCATCTTTTTTCCAGTACCGGTAAATTTTGTGGTAAAGGTAATCTTCCTTAATGCTGATGTATCCGACCGCGTCGTTAGTGAGGTAACTTAGGACGAGCCGTTCACCTTCTTCAAGGGGTACCTCTCTCTTTTTTTTGTAATTTACCATTTAGGGGCACCCATGCAGGTATTTTCCTGTTCGTTGCACCATATTTCAAAAATTTTGGTTTTGTAGGGTAATTTTTCTGATACCTGAATTCATGTCGAACCTGCAACATTCGCTCATTATTATCTCATGCCCGATTCACTGTTTTTTGCCTTGTAAACTTGTCATTTACAAACGGTTTTCTGTAGGTTGTTTCAGGCTGCTTGCGAAAAGCACCCTTCCACCCAGCTACGCTAATACCTGGGTTATTATTGAGACTAGCAGTCTTGCCATTTAGCGAATCTTCAGTCTGATTTATAGCATCTTTCTTCTTGATAATGCCATCTAGCTGGTTCTTGTCTCGAAGGAGTTTGGCATCCGCCGAATCTTTGACAATGACCCGCATCTTGTCTAAAAAGTTGTTCAACCGATCCCAATGCTCATCGATGTAATCCTCTGTTTTTTTGCTGCCATCAATCCAGACACTCACACTATCAGCACTTCCTTGATTATACCTTTCCTGTACATAAAAATTTGCGTTATCTTTGGAAAACCAATACTCTAAACATGGACGTCTGTTCTTGGTTGCGACGACCTTGTATTGGATGTCGTCTGAAATGACTACGAGGGTGTCTGAGCCAAAGATGGTTTCTGCGCCATAAGCGGCGCTAAATTCCGTCACAACAACTTTAATGCCGGGGGGGCCTTCTATACATCCTTTGATCCACAGAGATATCCCACCTATAATACCTATTCCTGTCAGTCCTATCAACAGCTTTTTGGCTATCTTCCAGGCCTTCTTTCTGATTCCAGGGCCTGCGCTTGTGTCGTCTTGCTCGGTTATCCTCATATCTATCCCCTAATGTGCAATAGCCAAGTTTTCTACTCTTTTAGTCTAACTATTTCAACGGACTTGTTATTTCCAGTGTCTATCGCTTTACTCCCATTTTCTTGGAGCAACCCAAGTGATATCGTTCCGTTTTCCAATTCGTCGGCAAGGTTGCTTATCGTCTGCACTCCTTTGTCGCTGAGTACTCCATTCTCCTGTATGAATTGCATTCCAAGTATAGCGAGCTTCATGCCCTCTACTGAACGTTTGGTTATCTCTAGTATGCCCTGCGAAGTAAGCGCGGTGTCCTTGCCTGCAGTGAGTGCATCGGTTGCCACGCCCTCAAGAAGTACGGCCGGCTGCCCTATCCATCTGGCACCCATCCCAGTTGCAAGAAGTTCTTGGCGGACATAACGTAGGTTTATCACTCCCAGTCCCATCATCCTATACATTGATCCTGCATTGGTTGCAAGGTTCTCTATCTGGCCAATGAGTTTCTCCCGTTCATTTTCCTTTGCTTTCTCATCCATAAAGCTCTCCACGAATTCTGAGGTTTCACGTATCTGGGTGTCGTTCTTGCGCTCAAGGAGAACATTGAGCACCTGTTCTATCTCTGAAATTGACCAGATTTCCTCTCTTATGGTTTTTACCAGTTCGTGTAGAGAATCCTCGAAGTTTTTGAGGTCTTTGCCGCTTTTCAGCAAAAGTTTCATGTTTGCCTCTACTTTGTCGGTGTTGTTGTTGCAAGTAGTGATGATTTTTTTCATAAGCTCTTCGGTCTTAACCGTGCGATTCTTTTCATAAAATGCTCCTATCCAAGGAATTTTTGTAAATATTCTTGCAACCTTGCTGGTGCCCCCAGAAAGCTCGTTTTGAAACAATTTGTTAGTCTCATTTACATCATTCATGAATTTAGTCATGTCATTTCTCATTTTGCATATTTCTTCGGTCGGAATCGTTATTTTTTCAGGAGTGGCAAGCGAAACTGCCTTGGAACCGCCAATGGGCTGCTTGGTTACTATTTGAAGTCCTGAAAGTATCTTCTCAACGCTCTTATTGGGAGTTTTGTTCTCTTCGCCTTTGTTGTGATCGAATGCTGATGCCATATTCTCCCCCCTTTGATTACCGTTCCCTTATGCCCTATCTAATACACATCTTAGTTGTTTTTTATCTGACAAAGTGTATTTAAATTTATCTAATCTACCACAACCAAGTATTCTGGGAAAAGTTCTAATTCCTAAAAAAGAGGAAAGGCCTCACCAACCTTGGTCTGCCTAAACCCACTCGTCCTTCTTGATGAGCTCCTTTGGCACTCCATTCGCCAGAAGCGCGGATGAAAGTTCGGCGCACATCTCCTTGCTTCCGCACAGGTAGAATGTCTTTCCCTCAAGGCTTCCAAGCGCGTTGAGGAGAAGCGGCACGTCAATCCTCTGCGCAAGCCCATCCCAGCCCTCCGGCTTGTCTGGGCCGGTGATTGAAAAGTGGCATGAAAAGCTAGCCTGCTCCTTTGCGCATTCCTCCATCTGGCTGCAGTAAGTCAGTGCGTCTCCAGTCCTTGCCGAATGGAACAGCCAGCAGGGCTTGCCCTCCTTGAGGGTCTGCAGTATGTGCGAGCGCAGGGCGGATATGCCCACCCCTCCCCCGATAAAAACGCGCTCGGTGTCCTGCGAGCGCAGCAGGAATATTCCATAGGGTCCGTCAATCTCAATCCCGTCGCCCTCCTTGAGCTTCCAAAGCAGGTGCGTGAAGGCGCCCTTGAGCTTGATGCAAAACGAAAGCATGGGCTCGTCCGGGTGCGAAGCCGCAGAATAGGACCTCTGGATTGGCTTTCCGTCTTCCCCCATCAGGCGCAGTATGAAAAAGTGCCCTGGCTGGTAAACGGGCTTTGGCGTGTCGATTGGGAGAAGGTGGAAAGTCCTTACGTCTGATGACTCGTCATCTATTTTTTTTATCCTGGCCAATACGAAGTTCATATCTGCATTTGATGGGATGAACCTTTTATTGGTTGCATCCGTACTTCCGCCATGGAAGACAATGCGCCCCCCATGCCTGAATTGCGAGAAATAGCCATCACACTTGACACCTATGAGGACATCTTTTCCGACTTCGACCCGCGCCCATACCTCGAACGGGAGCTCTCCGAGGACTTCCTCAAGGAGATACAGCGGCGTTACATGGGGGGCAAAAAAGGCCGCTTCGAGGTGCGCTTCACCATTCCGGCTTCCGAGCGCGACGTGAAGGAAGAGGCGCTCATCAAGCGAAGGCTGCGCGAGCATTTTTCCTTCATGCTGCATAGCGCGCAGGAGGCGGTTTCCAGCACAAGAAAGCGGGGGTACGCATATATTGCGCTTGGCACCGCAGTGCTTCTTGCCAACACATTTGCGCTCTTCGTGCTCAATGAAGCGTCAATAATCTACCAGATACTCTCCATCCTCCTTGTCCCAGCAGGCTGGTACGGTACCTTCACTGGCATTGGGAAGGTGATAGACGACCCGCTGGAGGCCGAAAGCAACAGCAGGCTCTATGAAAAATTCGCACGGGCAGACTACATCTTCATGAGCGAGGAGCTGGAGTAGGCGGTGCGGCGCGGAATCCGGCGCAGCATCAACCGATGCCAAGCGGCTCAAACTCCCGCATAATGCAGAGTATTTCCTCCACGCTTTGCGCGGCATTGAGCTTCCCGCGCGCGAGCTTCACCCCCCCGTGGCCTGACAGGAACTGGATGGCATGCGCGCACAATGATTTTTTGGATAGCACTCCGAATTTTTCCGCAAAAGAAGCATACTCCAGGAAAGAGGACAGTTTTTCTTCCCAGGTTTCCTTTCGGTAGCTCCCATTTGCCAGAAGCTCGTTTGCCTGGGAAAATATGTGTGGGTTGCCAAGTGCGCCGGAAGACACCATCACCCCGTCGCAGAGAGTCTCCTGCAGCAATCGCACGGCAAGCTCGGGCGTGGTCGCCCCCCCGTTCCCAATCACAGGCACGGCAACACGCCTTTTCACTTCCCCGACGGCCTCCCAGCCAGTGCTCCTCTTCCTGCCCTCGGTGGCGGTTCTCCAGTGCACGGTTATCCCGGAGGCTCCCGCCCCCTCCACCACCTTTGCAATCTGCACCGAATTGTCGCTTGACCAGCCTGCCCTTATCTTCGCAGTTATCGGGACAGATGACGCCTTGCAGCACGCCTCCACAATTTCCCCAATTTTCTGCGGCTTCTTGAGGAGCGCGGCGCCGGAGTCGGCCCTGATTACCGTCCCTGAGGGGCAGCCAAAATTCAGGTCAATGCATGAGGCGAAAAGTTCCCCGGTATCAACTTTCTGTGAAATCATGCTTGCCGCCTTGGCTATTATTTCAGCTGAGGGGCCAAAAATCTGTATGCCGACCGGCATCTCCTCCTTTGCCGTGCGGCAAAGCCTCCAGCTCTCAGTTATGCCCCTCACCAGCGCGTTGGCATTGGAAAATTCGGTGAAGCACATCGATGCGCCATGCTTCCTGCAAAGCAGCCTGAAGGCAAGGTCGGTGTAAGCTGCCATGGGCCCAAGCAGGAATTTTCCTGAGAGGTCTGCGTTTCCGTACTTCATGCCTGCACCCGCGCAGCATTTTGGGGCTGCCTTATGTTTAAAAGAACATTGTGCCTCAAGCGCACGGGTGGTGGGGTGAGCATAAAAGTAACACATGCCGGAATTGATTACTTTGCCTTAGGCAGCCGCACACTTGAAAAAGGTAAGTGGAATGGCAAAGGGCAAGAAAGCAGCAATGGGGATGGAAAAAACGGGAAGGAATTCGCCCGGAAGCTTTGGGGTGACGGGGATTCCCAATGCGCAAACAGGGGCCATAGCGGCAAAAATCCTTCCGGAGTGCCCTACCACGACAATCCACCCACGGGCAGCAAAAATCCAAATTCGAAAAAAGAAAATCACGACGGGGAGATTTCAGAAGCTTGGGTTTCGCAGGGCAACACGCGCAAGGGCGCCTGCCACAATCCGAATGAAGTGCATTTTGGCCAGCACAACCCGACTCCGGTTACTGGGAAGAACCCCCGGGAAAACGCACACCACAATCCCGGGCAAGACTATTAGCGAACTTCCAAGACGGCAAAAGGAGGGGGCATGCCTACTTTTTCTTCTTCGCCTTGCCTGCTGCGGGGGGCTTTGAAAAGCTTATCGCCTTCTCGGCGTTGTCAACCGTGCGGGGCCAGTGGTAAATCCCTGAAAATGCGATGATAAAGCCCGCCAGCACCGCTCCGAGCACCACCGAGTAAAGCGAAAATCCTGCGCCGGAAAGGAGCGGCAGGAAGAAAAGCAGGAGCAAAATTACCGCGCACAAGACCACGTGCTGCACCAGATTGCTTTCGAATCTCTGCCGCTTCGCCTTGTGCGCCTCCATGCAATCTACGCAGACCACCAGCGTGTTGTTCTTCAGCGAGCCGGTCTTGCCCTTTATCCACCTAAGCGCGCTGATGACTATGTCATCGGCCACCAGATGCCCGTTTTTCTCCTTCTCGCAAACTATGCACACCTTTGCCATATTACCACCCCATCGCTATGAAACAGAACCCTGCCCCTGCATCTAACCTCTTCACGGATTTTTTATCCCATCACATTATTGCGTAAGCACCACCTGCGTCACTTCCCGGCTTCCCATCCCAAGCCTTGCAAAATCCGCGTTTGAGAATATGTTGATGAGCGTTGGCTCGTCCAGCCCTATGTCGTGCAGGAACGACGAGATGTCGCTTCGCTGCACCCCGTATCTCTCAAGCATGATGACAAAGGAGACCACGTCTATGTGGCGGTTGTGCTTGTCAAAAAGCCCGGAAACCTCGGCAATCCTCACTTCGTCCACTCCGAACATGCGAAGCTTCTTGCGAAGCTCCTCCTTTTCGAAGAAAAGCGTCCTTG
>CAYSQN010000016.1:0-9310 GCA_964433305.1 Microcaldota archaeon
TCGACTGCTCTGGGGTGGCCGGCGCCGCCTCGCAGATGCTCAAGATGAACGAGCCGCCCAAAAAAGTCATCGGCCTGCAGTATGAAATGGCTCCGGTCGAAAATGACGGTTATATCGAGTTTTTCCTCTGGCCGCGCCTTGCGCCCTATGGCTACCTGTGGATAATTCCCAAGAAAAACCAGCGCGCAAATGTCGGCCTGGTGACCCACGACGCCCCATCCACTAGGAGGCTGCTGGAGCAATTCATCGACGAGTATGGGCTGCGGGGCAAGAAAAACGTGAAGGCATTCGGCGGATTCATCCCCTCCTCCGGCGCGGTGAAAAACACCCACGGGGACGGAATCCTTCTTGCGGGCGATGCAGCAGGCTTTACCTCCCCCATGTTCGAAGGGGGCACCAGCCTTGCCATGACCTCGGGAAAATTTGCCTCAGAAGTTGCAGCGCAAGCCATCCGCAAAGGCGACACCTCGGCGCTCTCGCTTTCCACATATGAGCAGAAATGGAAAAAAGAATTTCCGGACTACTCCAAGCTGGTCTCCTCGAAAAACGCGGTCTACAATTTCAACGATGAGGAATGGAACCGCATCGGCTCGCTTATCCCAAAGGACCTCACCAGGTTGTCAGCGATTGACAAGCTGACGATTGGCGCAAGGGTGATGCTTTCCGCGCCAGACCTTATGAAAAAAGGATTCATCCCCGCCATGGAGGCGCTTGGCAAATCCCGCGCCGAATTTTATGGCTGGTAAAAAAGGAGAAAAATAGCCCCGCTCCCAGTTTTCATTCTTTCTTTTTCTTCTGAGTGGAGGCCGCTCAACTACAGAAAAAATCATCCTGATTTTTTCTTCCCTTTCACCGCATCTTTTATCTCCTCAACTATCTGCGCAATCATCTCCTGGTCAAACCCGTGCGTGAGTGCGCCCTGCTCAAGCGTTTCATACGCGGACAGCCCGCAGCCGATGCAATGGAAGCCGTGGTTGAAAAGCACCTCCACCGCCTCGGGATAATTCATCACAAGCTCTCCGATGGGCATCTCCTTGGTTATCTTGGCTTGCATGAAATTTAACTGCTGCCTCACCCTATTAAAGCTTTCTTCTCATATCCCAATCCGATGGAAGATTACGACAAGCTCCTTGAGAAAGCTCGGGCCGCGCTCCCGGAAAAGACCCAGGTTTTCGAGCGGTTCGAAACACCGGCAATAGAGTCTTTCCAGCAGGGAAGCAAGACCATAATCCGCAACTTCGATGCGATCCTGCAGAAAATCCGCAGGCCTCCTGAGTTGCTGGCAAAATTCTTTTCCAAGGAGCTCGCCATCCCGGCTTCCATGGAGGGCACCAAGCTCGTGCTCAACGGGAAGTTCTACGAGCGCAACCTGAAGGACAAGCTGCAGTCGTTTGTTGACGCGGCGGTCATCTGCAAGGAGTGCAAGCGCCCGGACACGAAGATTCAGGAAAAGAACGGGCTCAAGACGCTGGTATGCGAGGCATGCGGCGCTCGCGCTCCAATAAAACTGTAATTCCCATCAATCTTCACAAAAGGCAATTCTTATGGCAGAGCAAGAACCACCAAAAATCGGAACCACTCGCCTTCCCAAAGAAGGTGAAATTCTCGGCGTAGTGATAGGCACGCTTGGCGGCGGCCGTGTGATGGTGCAGTGCAAGGACAGCAAGGAGCGCATCTGCAGGATACCTGGGAAAATCCGCCGCTTCATCTGGGTGCGCGACAACGACATCGTGATCATTGTCCCGTGGGAAATAGGCGGGGACAAGAAGGCTGATATAGTTTGGCGCTACAACAAGTACCAGGCCGAGTTCCTGCGCTCCAAGGGGCTCATCTCCTAATGCCACCCTGCCGCAACTGGCGGCTTCAGTCATCATTATATCCTCCCGCTGCCCACTTCTTCCCATGTCTAGCAAACAGTCAAAGCGCAAGCGCCCGGAGCGCGAAGTGAAGGTCTTCAAGCCCGAGCACCGGCTGGAGGAGCAGGTGTTTGACCGCCAAAGCCTCTTCGCCCTCTCCAAGCTTCGCCAGCAGGGTCACTTCGAAAGCGTTGACTATCCTGTGGCGCAGGGCAAGGAAGCCAATGTCTTTGCCGCAACCACGTCTGATGGGGGCAAAGTTGCGGTCAAAATGTACCGCATAGAAACCTCCAACTTCATCCGCATGCACGAGTATCTCGATGGCGACCCTCGCTTCCATGGCACCAGCAGAAAAAGGTACGAAACCGTGATTGCCTGGACTAGGAAGGAATACTCCAACCTCAAGACTTTTTGGGCAGGGAAAGTATGTGTGCCGCGCCCGCTGGGCTTCGAGCGCAACATAGTGGTGATGGAGTTTCTGGGGATTGACAACATCGCCTACTCCACTCTTGAGCAGATGGGCAGCGAGCACCCGCAAAAGGACTACCGGTTCCTGCTTGATGAAATGAAAAAAATCTACCAATTAGGCTATGTGCACTCGGACTTCAGCGAGTACAATATACTAGTGACGGACAACGGCCTTCGCATCATTGACTGCGGGCAGGCGGTGCTTCTCGCGCACCCGAAAGCAGAGGATTTCCTGGTGCGAGACGCGGAAAATCTCGCCCGCTATTTCAAAAAGCAAGGGGCAAAAACCGACGCAATCGCCGCACTCTCATACATAAAGGACGGCAAGCCCATGCTTCGCGGGCTGGAAGCCATCGTATAGCGCAGAATTTCCGCCAACTTCTCCCCTGTCTTCCATCAGCCCGCACCACCGCATGGCAATGCCCTCATCTCCCCCCGCCGCCTTTCTTCCCATCTCCTCTCCCCCAGCCTCGCTTCCGCTCCCCTTCCCAGGCCGTTTTTTATAGTTTCTTTTTCCATTCCCCACAATGGCATACGATTTTGCGCAAAGGACCTCTCAAGTGGTTCACGAAGTGCGGGATATAGTGGCGCGAGCGCGCAGGGTGCAGTCAACAGGGAAAAAAATCCACTGGTTCAACATAGGGGATCCCTCCAAGTTCGGCTTTCGCCCCCCTCCCCACGTTACTGCCGCGGTCCGCGAGGCGCTTAACGAGCCCAAGTACAGCGGCTACTGCCCCTCGGAGGGCGACCCGCAGCTTCGCGAGGCAATCGGCAAGCGCGAGGGGGTGGACGCATCAAACGCGGTAATAACCTCCGGCTTATCCGAGGGCATCGACTTCCTGTTCCAGGCTCTCCTTGACCCTGGCGACAACGTTCTTCTTTCCTCCCCGACATACGGGCTTTACACCACCAAGGCAAAGATCCTCGGCGCGCAGCCGAATTTCTTCGGCTGCGACGGGGATTTCAACCCAATTCCGGAAGACGTCCGCAAGAAAATAAACAGCCGCACCCGCGCAATGGTGATAATCAACCCCAACAACCCCACTGGCGCAAACTACCCGCGAAGCGTGCTGCAGGAGCTGGTGAATATCGCCGGGGAGCACAAGCTGCCCATCATTGCCGATGAAATTTACGACATGCTCGCCCTTGACGAGCCGCCCGCAGTGAACCTCCGCAGCCTCACCGGCGAGCTGCCCCTAATCTCTGGCAACGGCATATCCAAAAACTTCCTCTACCCCGGCGCGCGAGTGGGCTATTTGGCGGTTCATGGGCAAGGGGCAGACGAGCTCTCCTCCATGCTGGTAAAATTCTGCAACCAGCGACTGTCGGTGAACTGGGAAATGCAGCGAGGGGCACTGGCGGCATTCACCCTCCCCGCAACGCACATAGAAGAAACGGTCCGGCAGCTTCGCGCCCGGCGCGACGTGATTTTCAAAGGGCTCAATTCCATCGAGGGGATTTCCTGCGTAAAGCCGCGCGGCGCATTCTACGCCTTTCCGAAAGTGGAAACTGGCAAGTTCGCAACAGACAAGGAGTTCGTCTACGCGCTTCTGGAAGAGACAGGCGTGCTTGTGGTGCCGGGAAGCGCATTCTCCCCCGTTCTTGGCGGAAAGCATTTCCGCCTCGTCTTCCTCGCCCCGCCAGAGGAACTGCAGGAGACGATGGGGAAGATAGGGGACTTCATGAAAACGCACGGATGAGCGAGGGGGTGAAAAAGCAAGCAGCACCCCTTCAATATCTATATAAGCCTTTCTTTCCCTATCCAATTATCAGTTCTGTTCTTCTCTCTATAAACTTCATCCTCGAAGAGTGGGGAATGGGCGTTTCCGAGGCGATACAATGGCATCTTCAGACCTACGCGAAGGGGAAAAGAAAGTTCTCCAGACTGGCACCACCACGGTGGGCATTGAATGCTCAGACGGAGTGGTTCTGGCATCCGACCGCCGCGCCACCATGGGCTACTTCATCGCAAGCAAGGACATCCACAAAATCTACCCCATAGACGAATACCTCGCCATGACAATCGCGGGAGGGGTGGGGGACGCGCAGGCGCTCATCCGCCTCATGCAGGCCGAAGTGCAGCTTTACAAGCTCAAGCACGGGAGGCGGATTACGGTGCGCTCGGCGGCAAGCCTTCTCTCAAATGTGCTGCACAACTACAAGTTCTACCCGTTCTACGTCCAGCTCATCATCGCAGGCGTGGAAGATGCCCCCGAAATTTACAGCCTTGACGCGCTTGGGGGACTCACCCAGGAGAAATACGTCTCCACAGGCTCCGGCTCCCCGGTCGCATACGGGGTGCTTGAGGAAATGTACAAGCAGGGCGGCAGCGTGAAGGACAACCTTCGCGCGGCGGCAAGGGCGATTTCCGCAGCCATGAAGCGCGATGCTGCCACAGGCGAATACGTGGACCTTGTGTCGGTCACCAAAAGCGGCTTCAAGAGATATGAAAAGGCGGAGATAGAAAAACTCCTGCAATGACGGGGCATTTTTGTTCTAAGATCTGAAAAACACAGTGCCGGACAGATGGCAAACCGACAACCACACGAAAAACCGAGGCGACTTTCTTGGACCTAAAGGAAATAGAGAAAAAACTTCATGAGCTTGTTCCCAGCGAATGCCGGATGACCAAGGTGGAGGCGGAAGGCCTCGACATCGTCATCTACCTCAAGGACATCAACGCGTTTTACACCAACGACCAGCTCATACGCAGGATTGCGGGAACGCTTCGCAAGCGCATATTGGTCAAGTCCGACCCCTCCTCGCTGATGCCGATGGAGGAAGCCCTCAAAATAATCAAGGAGACCGTGCCGCAGGAGGCGGGGGTTTCCGAAGTGCGCTTCAACCCCGAGTTCTGCGAGGTGAATATTGAAGCGCTCAAGCCCGGATTGGTGATAGGCAAGGGAGGCGCCACGCTCAAGGCGATAATACAGAACACCAAGTGGGCCCCGGTCGTGCTTCGCACCCCGACCATGCCATCCTCCACGATAAGGGGGGTGCGCTCCACCATGATAAAGGACGCCGCAACCCGCAAGAAATTCCTCCTTGGGCTGGGCAAGAAAATCTGCTCCACGCTTCCGACAAAGTCCGACTGGGTGAAAGTGACCGCCCTGGGGGGCTTCTACGAGGTTGGCCGCTCCTGCGCGCTGGTGCAGACCCCCAACAGCAACGTCATCATAGACTGCGGTATAAACCCAGAAACTTACGAGCCCACCAAGGCGTACCCATATCTCAATGCAATGAACCTTGAGCTTGACCAAATAGACGCGGTCGTGCTCACGCACGCCCACATGGACCACTGCGGCTTCCTTCCCTACCTTTATGCCTATGGCTATGACGGGCCGATTTACTGCACCACGCCAACCCGCGACTTGGTGATGCTGCTGCAGATGGACTTCATATCGATTGCGAACAAGAACAGCCAATACACCCCGCCCTACGGGATAAAGGACATACAGACCGAGCTTTCCCGGATGGTGACTGTGGACTATGGCGAAGTGATCGACATCACGCCTGAAATCAAGCTCACATTCTACAACGCCGGGCACATACTGGGCTCGGCCATGGTGCACCTCCACGTGGGCGAAGGGCTGCACAACCTCGTGTTCTCAGGCGACATAAAATACGGCTTCACCCGCCTGTTCGACCAGGCAAACACCAATTTCCCCCGATGCGAGACGCTGTTCCTTGACAGCACCTACGGGGGGCGCAACGACGTCCAGCCCAACCGCTTCGAGGCTGACAAGCGCCTGGTGGAATCCGCAATAGCAGTCTGCCAGCGGGGGGGAAAAGTGCTCATACCGACATTCGCGGTGGGCCGCTCGCAGGAGATAATGCTTGTTTTCGAGGAGTTCGCCTCCAAAACAAAGGATTTCATCTATCCCGTTTATCTTGATGGGATGATTCTTGAGGCGTCCGCCATACACACGGCATATCCCGAGTACCTGCGCCACAACATCCAGCGGCGCATCCTTTCCAACGACTCGCCCTTTGAAAACAAGATTTTCGAGCCGGTGAAAAAAGACCGCAAGGAAATCGCGGAGGGGGCTCCTGCAATCATCATCGCGCCATCGGGGATGCTGTCCGGCGGGCCGTCCGTAGAGTACCTGAAGCTGCTTGCCGACGACCCGAAAAACGCATTGTTTTTCGTAGGCTACCAGTCCGCGCTTTCGCTTGGCCGCAAGATACAGCGCGGCATGAAAGAAGTGCCGACCGTGGGCGAGGACGGGCGCGCAACTTCGCTCAAGATAAACATGCAGGTGGAAACCATCGAGGGCTACTCCGGCCACTCCGACCGGCCGCAGCTCCTCGCGCTTCTGAAGAACATGCGGCCAAAGCCCGAGCGCGTCTTCACCCTCCACGGGGACGAGACAAAATGCGAGGACCTCTCCCGCACCATCGCAAGGCTCATGCATATCGACTCCCGCGCGCCGATGAACCTGGATTCCATTCGGCTAAAGTAAATCTGGCAAAAAAGAAGCAGCCGATTCCGGAAACAAAGCTATTTTTGCGGCAAGGTCCAAGGTTCTGGCAAAAAAGCAGAGCGCCTTGCGGCATGTTATTCTTATCCCTCCAGCCTGTGCGCCAGGCCAAGGCTCTCCCTAACTTCCCATCCTAGGGGGCTTTCTCCGTCCCATCACCCTCATCAGCAGCCTGACATACTCGATGATGAACCTGCCCACCATCCTCAGATTGCTTCGGACAAATATGAAAATGCCAATCAGCCCAACTACCAGCCCAAGCGCAATGAGGCTCAACCCCAAATCCTCAATTCCACCAATTTCCCCTTTCTGGGGAGGCTCGGTGGGGTATGATCCGCCCACCGGCACTCCTTTTTCAACATCAAAAGGAAGTACAATCGACGCGTTCACCGTGTCGTATTCGTTGGAGGCTATCAGCCTCAAGGCAGTTTCGCTCCTGACGCAAATCTTGTCCGACACCATGCTTCCATTCTCCCCGATTGAAATAGAAACCTGGCCGTTTTCGGTCTTTCCCTGCGCAGTGAGGATCACTTCGGTCCGGGTGTCCGACCTGGGGTCAATCACGTCTGCAAATAGCACATAGCAATTGGGCCCGGCAGGTATCTTTTCGAAATTGCCGATTCTCAAAAGCGGATACAGCTTGAAGACCTCCACCATGGTGCCGTTGGCATAATACCCCCCAAGATAAGTGTATCCATCCCTAGTAATGGAGAAGTTTATCTGCTCGGGGGTGTCGGAAATGAAAACCACCGAGCCTTCTGCGCTTGTCAATATCCTGGAAATCGAGTTGTGGAAATTGAAAGCAATCTCTTGGTTGGCAAACGGGGTGCCGTCCTTATCCTGGAAGTAAATTTTCAGCAGGTTGCTCGAGTTGGCGCTTCCGCTGCCAATCACCGCCTCGGACTCAAGGGTCTGGGCAAAAAGTGAGCTTGCGGCAAGCGCAAGAAAAGCCAAAACAAACAAATTTATCCGCATGTCATTCCTCTTCAATCGCCTTGAAAAGCGGGGGCGACTGGCTCACAAGCTTAAGCGCCGCGCCGCAGTCCGGGCAGGAGATCACGTCTCCCGCGGATGCCCCCGTTTCAAGTGGTATGTGGCAGGTGCATCGCGGGCACTCGGAAATTGCCATGCGCTTTGTGCCCACTCAAGCTTAATAATGATTTTTCTTTCTCTCCCCAAATTTCTCTTCTGAAAGAATCTTTCCCAGCTTCACAAGCGGCAGCCCGACCACGGTTTCCTTCTCTCCCAGGATGCTTTCCACGAGCCCTTCTCCTTCGCCTGAAACATCATAGCAGCCCGCCCTCCCCCGCCACTCGCCTCCCCTTAAATACCCCTCAATCTCGCCCCTTTCCCAGTTCCTCATCTTCACCCTCGCTTTTGCGGCGTATTTGACGCATCTGCCGTCCGGGAAGACAAGCGCCACGCCTGTGACGACCCCGTGCGTGTTGCCCCTCAGGGCCGTCAGAATCCTCCTGGCAACCCCCGCGCTCTCTGTCTTCCTGAACATTTTTTTTCCACGATATGCAATGGTGTCCGCTCCAATCACAAGCGCGCGTCCGTTCCAAGCCGCCCTTGCCTTCGTCTCGGCAAGCCTGACTGCCGCGCGGGCAAATCCCTCATCCCTCCCAACATGCTCCTCAATATCCGCAGTTTTGACTGAGAACCCCCCAACAAGCCGTCCAAGCAGCCTTTTCCTGCGGGGCGAGGATGACGCAAGGACCACATTCATGCTTTTTTCATGGATGCCGCAGCTTAAAATTCTCCCTCCTCCCCTGCAAGCAACGTCAATCGCCAAACTTGCCCACACCGCTCTTTTTATTCCTTTCTCACAAGAAAAAAGTGCTTTTCAAGAACAATTCAAGGGGGATACAATGCCAGTGAGCGTTAAAAGACAACTAATACTAATCAACCCGCAGGAAACAGGCAGGCACGCATACATATCAAAGGATGTTGCGGCAAAAATGATGGAAACGCTCGGGCCAAACGCGCGCGATGTTAACGAGCTTACCCGTGGTTTTCTAATGAAGAAGGGAATAGGGCCTCTTTACGACAGCATCTTTACCGTGAACGAAAAACGGAGCGCAATAAAGGACACGGTTGCCTCCGAACCAAACGGGGTGTTCATATTCAATTTAACGGTGCACGAAACCACCTCCAAGCGAAAATCATTCCATGGCGGGCATTTTGTTGGGTACTCCGACGAGAAAAACAAGAGCGACGCACTCAAATTGTATGACACAGTAGCCAAGTTTTTTGCGGACAACCCACTATATCTGAAAGGGAATGAAGTAGTGCACTCTCCCACTGAAATTGCCTATAACATCGTGGGCGACCTGCCGCGGCTAATCCCCCCGATGCATGCCCGCGAAGTCAAAAAGCTCAAAGACCTCAGCATAAATCTTTCTGCAGTCCTTCGCGAATATTCCAGCGCTAACTCAAAGAACGACAACCGCCTAAGCCAAAACGTGCTCCAAAGAATCGGAGCAGGATGGAAGCAGGACATCG
>CAYSQN010000017.1:0-9055 GCA_964433305.1 Microcaldota archaeon
TTACTTGAATACCGAACTTGAAGAACATGAAGAGGAGTTCAGGGCAAAAACAGGCTTGGATAAGGATAAGTATGGAGTTGTTTCTCAGCTCGTTCTTTCAAACATCCATCTGACTCCATTGAATGAATTTGTTTCGTTTAAGGACGAAGCGGTGAAATTTTGTCCGGATTACGATGATTGGCCGTTCTTTGCTGTTGCACTGCAGAGAAACTGTGCAGTCTGGAGCAATGAGAAGAGGCTGAAGCAGCAGAAGAATGTGGAAGTTTACAATACCTTAGAACTGCTGAAGAGTCTACAGGGCAGGTAGATGAGAGACAAAACATTTTATAGTGAAGGAGTGAAGAGAGTGGCATGGAAAGTGTTTTGGTAAGGCCGACCGTCCGGGGGCACTTCGCCAGGCACCACCTGTTCGTGGCGGTGTTCTTCTTGATTGCATTCGCCCTCCTGATGGGCGCGTTTGCAGGCTGGGCCCCGGTTGGCGTGTGGGCAAGCGAGGCGCTGTTTGGCTTTGCTTTTGCGTATCTGCTTTTTTCCATCGGCCTCTCTTATTTGCACCGCCGAGCCACCAGCCTTTCGGCACTGCAGGACAGGGTGGAGTACGACACGGGAATAATCAGGCACAAGAAGCAGAAAATTCCCATCCGAATGATAACCGACAGCAGCGTGGAGAAGGGTTTTGTGGACCGGCTGCTTGGGCTGTGCACCATCAAGGTCAATACCAGCGGCGGCATTGGCTACGAGGTGGTGCTAGGCTTGGTGGATGAGAAGGAAGCCTCTGCCTTCCATGATTTCCTTTACGGGAGGATTGAGAAGATAGGAAAACCTTAGGCGCTAATCTTCATTTCCTGTGAGCGCGTTTAGTATTTCGTAGACGCGCACTGCATCTGAATTTTTCACTATTAGTATGGTATCTGTGTGGCAGGAGATTATTTCCAGAACGTTTATCCCTTCTGCCGCAATTGCATCCAGGATGGCGGAGACCACGCCCGGGGTGTCCTGAAGCTCAAGGGGGCTGCAAAGTATCACCATGGTCAGGTTGTCTATTATCTTGTGACCCTTTTTCTTCAAGGCGGAAACGTGTGAGGAATCCACCACGCTCATCACCCCTGACTTGGAGTTGGACATGGCAATGACCGGCACGCCGATGCTTCCCTTGGAGGAGGCGACTGCGATGTGGCTGCTCACTTCAACCGTGCTTGAGCGCAGTATCTTTTCGACGTTTTTGCCCCAGTCCTTGCCTGCTTCCGCCTGCTCGTTGCCCATGCGAAGCAGCGAGGCCTTTATCGCTGTGAATTCCGAGTGCTTGGAGGGGAAAATTTCTTTTTGCAGCCTTCGGGCAAGTGCTGAGTAGTTGCAAAGGCCGTTGTTCACCATATAAAGGAGCTGCGGGCGGCGCTTCAAGTAGAGCCTTACTATGTTTGCGGTAGTTGCCACCCATTCACCCGCCATGGGTACGTGCGGGAGGCATTTAAAGCTTTGTTTCAGGTGCAACAGTTTGCAGCTTGGGAGAATGGGGATGTTTTGTGGATTTGCTACTTGGAAACTGTTATTCCGCCTGTATGGTCTTTTTTATTACTTTTCCCCTAATCTCCACACATGAAAAACAAGAAGGATAACTTCTCCGAGTGGTACACCGAAATCACAAAAGATGCGCAGCTGTGCGACTTGAGGTACAATGTGAAGGGATTTGTGGTTTTCCTCCCATGGTCGGTTTCCTCCATGAAGAAGATGTACTCCATTTACGAGGCAGAGCTTGAGAGAACAGGCCACAAACCTGCCTGGTTCCCCGCGCTAATTCCTGAGAGCAACTTCCATAAGGAAAGCAAGCATGTTGAGGGTTTTACCCCGCAGGTTTTCTGGGTGGAGAAGGCGGGAAACAACGTGCTTGAGGAGAGGCTTGCCATGAGGCCAACTTCCGAGACTGCGATGTACCAGATGTATTCGCTTTGGATACAGGGGAAGGCTGACTTGCCCCTCAAGATATACCACCAGTCGCAGGTGTGGAGGTATGAGACCAAGGCGACAAGGCCGTTCATCCGCAGCCGCGAGTTTTACTGGATAGAGGCGCACGACGCCTTTGCCACGCGGGAGGAGGCGGTTGCGCAGGTGAAGGAGGACATGGAGATGTCCGAGAACACCATTTGGGAGCAATTCGGGGTTCCCTTCATTTTCTTCGAGCGGCCGCAATGGGACAAGTTCCCTGGCGCGGAATTCACCTATGCTGCGGATTGCATGATGCCTGATGGCAGAGTATTGCAGCTCCCGTCTACGCATTTGTTGGGGCAGAATTTTTCCAAGCCCTTTGATGTGAAGTACCAGAATGAAAAAGGGGAGCTGGAGTACTGTTGGCAGACTTGCTACGGGCCTGCCATTTCCAGGATATATGCTGCCATAATTTCCACGCACGGGGATGACAACGGGCTGGTGCTGCCGTTTTCCCTTGCGCCCCTTCAGGCAATAGTGGTGCCCATACCCAAGAAAGGCAATGAGGAGGAAGTGGAAAGGAAGGCGAAGGGGATTGTCAAGGAGCTGGTGAAGGGAGGGATAAGGGCGGAGGGAGACTTTTCCCCCAACACCCCGGGCTTCAAGTACAACCATTGGGAGATGAAAGGAGTCCCATTCAGGATTGAAGTTGGGGCGCGGGAGGCGCAGTCTGGCGTTTTTAGCGTAGCCAGGCGCGATGACAGAAGCAAGCACCAGGTGAAGGAAGGGGAGATTGCGTCATTTTTGCAAACCGAGGGAAGAAAGCAGCTTGAGGACATGAAGAAAAGGGCGAAAGCGCAGTTTGATACAAGGCTTTCTGCGGCAGGGGGCATGGACATGCTTGCCAAGGAGCTTGAAAATGGGAAGCTGGTTGCCGTGCCGTTTTGCTCGATGGAGAAAAAATCCACCGCGTGCGCGGACAGCGTGAAGGAGAAAACCGGCGGGGATGTGCGAGGAAGCAGGTATGGGAAAGTGGAGGCGCCCCATGGGAAATGCATCTCTTGCGGGGAAAAGGCAAGTGTTTTAGTATACGTTGCCAAGCAATACTAGTTTTAGCAGCCCCTTCGTCTAGTGGCCAAGGACACTGGGCTTTGGACCCGGTAACAGCGGTTCGAATCCGCTAGGGGCTACTGCCCATCACGTTTCGTCTGCGGACAAAATCTGGAAACAGTTGCTTGCGGCAACTGTTCCATCCGCTAGGGGCCATGGTTTCTTCTTTTTTTCTGGGGAGTTGGAGTAAGAAAGGGGATGGCACCAACTAGCATGGGCGCAAAGCAATCGATTATTTAAAGTGGAGGAAGGGATTTTCTTGATGGGCTTTTCTAGGGCGGCGCTCGCAGTGGCGCTTCTGTTTTTTGTTTCATTGCCCCTGGCGCAATCTGAAGACGGGGATTCGCAGGGAGTGGTGGTCTCCTACCTCGGGGAAGGGAAGTTCACGGCGGATGCGGGCAGCTATGCGGGGCAGGTTGGAGGGCAGGAGGAGGGGCAATATCTGGTGGCGGAAAAAACGCTCATTGTGAAAGGCTCTGAGATAGATGCACTGGAGGGCGCGCTGCTTGCGGGAGCTGAAGGGCAGTACCCGTTCCTGAGGGATGCGAGCGTTGTTCCTGATTCGGAAGGGGCGATGGAGCAGCTTGGCTCCGGAAGGTTTGCGCTCGTGGTGCTCTTGGGAGGGCCTTACCAGAACAACCTCTCAGGCAGGATGCTATCGTCGGGCATGCTCAACCAAAGCGAGGAGCTTTATGGGAAGCTGCAGGTAAAGTATGGAAGGACGCCGAAGGGCACTCTTGTTTTGATGGTATCGGACAGCAGGGGATTCCGAGAGGAACAGAGGGCAAGCTTGGAGTATTCGCCACTTGTCCAATTTTTGCCCAGGGAGTATGTTCCTGCCGCAGCCACTCTCATCTCAGTGCTGGCCCTTCTGCTCATAAACATCGGGAAAACGGTCTTCGAATTCAAGGCATTGGATGTTGGGAGGAAAGGAAAGAAACTGGGGGAAGCGACGCTTATGGCGTTTGGCAGGAACATCTCCGAGCCTGCGGCATTGGTGGGAGCATCGGTAGTGCTTGGGGTTTCAATCAGCTGGCAGTATTTCGGGATGGGACCTGAATTCGCCAAGTGGATCCTCATCAACACCGTGATTTGCTTCCTTGCAGGCATTGCGCACGAGCTTACGCACCGAGTGCTTGCGCATGCGTTCAAAATCAAGGTGGAGTACAGGTTTTGGCCCTCGGGATCTGCGCTCACATTAATCTCTTCATACCTTGGGAATGCGTTCTCGGTGCAGGGCTTCCTGCTGGAGGAGATACCGCAAAACGTTGCGAAGTGGAAGGTTGGGATAATGAAGCTTGCCGCCCCGCTTTTGAGCACGGCGATAATGCTTGTTTTCGCATATTACAATTCGTTGCATCCGGACAAGATTTACGAGGCAATCTACACCATTAGCGCCCTTTGGGCCATGGCGGAGATGCTGCCATTTTCCGGATTGGACGGGAAGGACATCCGGGAATGGAATTCGATGGTGTGGCTTGCAAGCTTTGCGCTGGTTGGCGCATGCTATGCGTATGTGACGTTCATACTGTAGCCGAATTGGAATTGGGGAATTTTTATGGAAGTTGAGGTGAGAAAAGCCAAGGCGGAAGATATCCCTATTCTTGTCCGGATGCAGCACGGGCTGATGGAACACCATCTTGCCCTCAGCAAAAATGATGCCAATGGAAGGGAGCAGCGGAGATTGGTTGACAATTTGGGCGCGGTTTGGGGGAAATGGGTGAGAAAGTGGATGAAATCGCGTGATGGGCTGGTGCTGGTGGCTACTGCAGATGGGGAGATTGTTGGGTATTCGCTGAATTTCATCAAGGATAATGTGCCGGTTTACAAGCTTCGCAAAATCGGGTATGTTGGGGATTTGTTCATCCGGCGAGAATTTAGGGGGAGGGGGATTGGCTCCAAGTTCAAGTCCGAGGCATTCGGATGGTTCAGGAAAAAAGGGATGAAATACGCCTCGATTTGCGTGCACGAAAACAATCGGGAAGCCCGCAAGCTTTACAATGAGTGGGGCTTTGAAGACTTCCACATCGAGATGAGAAGGAAACTCTAGTTTTGATATCTTGTCGGGCTATGCGCAAAGCTTGGAGAAATCCAAGCATTTGGATGCGCCGTAGCCGCTGCACTAATTATTGGAAAAGAAAAAAAGATGGTTTGCCGCACCATCGTTTGATGGAAGGGCGCAGCCAATGAATGCTCCCGCCGCTTGCCGCCTCAGCCGCCGCTAACAGGGGGGGATTGCGCCGCCGAAGGCTGGGAAACTGCCATGGCCGGGCGGAGATACCCGGATTCCTGTGATGGATCCTGTGCAATTTTCAGCGAGGAAATCGGAGTAAGGCTTTCCAGGTCGTTCGCCTTCACAAATCGGTCAGAGACGGTGTAGAGCGTGTTACCCATGTAAAGCGAGCGCTGCACGTTTGCCGCGCTCCAATAGTATTGCCCGCTTTTCAACAGCTCCTCCTCCGTTGCGTGGGTTATTTTTCCGCGGAGCCGGAAGCCGTTTTCAGGAGAGAGCGAAAACACATATGCTCCTTGGAAAACATAGTCCCCATATTGCCATTGAGGAAATTGCCCTCCCGCGTATTTTGTCGGGTCGATTTTTGCTTCCAGGATGGGCAGCACCAAAAGCCCGTCCTTCCCCTTTGAGAACAGGAAAGCCTTATGGTCGAAAAGGGCGAACGAATCCGAGCCCCGGTCCCCTATTTCCACCTTTGCCACCTCGCGCGGAGTGGATGGGTCCTGCACATCGAAAAGCGAGAGCTTCACCCCCCCTACAAGGCTTTGCCCCTCTTTGGTCTCCTGCGTTTCCTTGCCCACGCCGATTATGTAGCGCTCGTCATAGGGGTGCAGGTAGTTTGAGAAGCCGGGAATCTTGAGGTTGCCAAGTATTTTTGGCGAGGACGGATTTGAGAGGTCGACCACGAAGAACGGGTCCACCTGCTTGTAGGTGACCATGTAGGCGCGGCTGCCCATGAAGCGCACCGAGTAAATCTGCTCGCCTGGCGCGATGTCCTCCACCTCGCCTGCAACTGCGAGCTTGGAGTCAAGCACGTAGAGGTTGTTGGAGGAGGGCAAGGCGTCCTGCCCGTTCCAGTTCCACACCTGCGGCACCGTGGTGGCTATCCTGAAATATTCCCCGGACTCGTCCATGGAGAACTGGTTGAGGATATGGCCCGGAACCTCGCCCTTTGCAAGCTGCGAGAAGTCGGAGAGTGCGAACTTGTGGATGGCGGTTTTTTCCGCCTGGCGCGCACGCTCCTGCTGGAGCGCGGAGAGCTTGTCGTAATAGCTCTTCTGGAGCGCCTCTGCCATGCTTGCGGATATGTCCTTTGCCATCTGCTGCGCGTATTCGCCCGCTGCGGCCATCTTCAGGCTGTCTTTGCGCCAGTCGGAAACGCCCGAGGCGTCTATTGCCGCGATTTTCTGCCTTGCCTCGTCAGGGAGGTAGGAGCCGTAAACGGAACTGAACGCCTGCCACTCCGGATAATATTGGTCGTAGGTGGTGTAGGTAAGGTACATGTTTTCCTGGGAGACAAACAGGTTCTGGGCATAGCCCATAAGAACGATGCTTTTCTGCTCTTCTTTGGCCGGGTTGTCCAGGTCAAGGCCAAGAAGCATGGTAAACTGGTAGGAACTGTCGCGGATGTCGATGAACGAGATGTCCGTGGGGGCGATTTTTTGCGCCACCCCGTCCACCGCGTACATCGGGACCGGGTCGTTGGAATAGGCAGGGTCGGAAAACACCCCATAAACTTTCCCGCCTATCAGCCTCGAGGAGACATAATTGCCCTTCACCTCGATTTCCTTTTCAAGCTTGGGAGAGCTCCGGTCGGTGATATCATATGTGTTCATGAATGCAAAGTCCTGCGAATAATATGGTGGCATGATGCAGCGCAGACAGTCGGGTATGCCCATCCGCGGGGAAGGGATGGTCTGGTAGCGGCTTCCGAAAACCACCAGCGTGTCCTTGTGGACGAATATCTGCTGCGCGTTGCCCTCAAACCTTATCTCCCCCACCTGCTTCATGCCAGCTGCGGGGTAGGCGTCAATTATTGTGACCTTGCCGGTATTGTCCGAAAATGAGAACGGGCCCACCCCGTAGTTGCTGTATTCGTTGCCAACCACGTAGATGTACTTGCCGTCGTTTTTCACAATGTCCGCCTCATCCACGCCTTCCACCTGGACGTTGGTTTGGGAGTAATCGGATGTTCCTCCGGATTCTGCCGCTTGCGGGGCAGGCATGCCGGATTTTGTCATCCCAATGCTATCCATCATCGAGTTTCTTCGGATGCCGCCATAAAAGCCGACGGAGGGGTTGGCTGCGTTTAGGAAGTCCGAGACTTCGCCCCAGGAGGAGAATGTCTTCATGCCCGAAGAGGATTGTGAGCCCTGCATAGGCTGCGGCGGTGGGTTCTGCCCGGGCAGCTTGGGAAGGGGCAGCTGGTTTTTGCCGCTGCCTGCGCAGCCCAAGAGCAATATGAATGAGAGCGCCACTGCCAATATTGCGAGAGTCTGTTTCCTTTCCATCCGCATCACCACCTTTGCTTATCAGTTGGCTGGATTAAAAACCGTTCGGTTTTTGTTTGGCAGACCAAACAAAAAACGATGCATTGCACATCGGTGCAATGGCACATCGGTTTTCGTTCGGCGGTCCGAACGAAATCTGATGCATTTTCTCACTAGAAAATGCACATCGGTTTTCGTTCGGCGGTCCGAACGAAATCTGATGCATTTCCTTCGGACAATGCGCAAGGGGCAAGGAGAAGGATGAATAGGAGGGAAAGCAAGGCGATGCGGGTAGGGTGCCTCAATTTCATGTGCCCACTCCGATTAGCCCAGGTTGCCCACAAAGCCCGAAATCACGCTTCGGAACACCCAGAAGAAAAATCCCGAGGCAAAGGCAAGTGGCGGGAAGTACTTCAGCCCGTACAGCAGCTTGCCCTCGGATATGAGGCCGACAAGGACGGAGGTGAGGATGGAGGAGCCCACGATTATCACTATGGTCATCTGGTCAATGAACTTCGGGTCTATTTTTGCCTTGGAGGCGGACAGCCCGGAAATCATGGTCTTTTGGGAGTCTTCGCTGATGTTGGCTTGGATTTTGGTGAACACCGCAAGGAACTGGGTGGAAATGGACAATAGCAGCGGCAGCCCGAACATGAGTATGAACACGAGGAAAATCGCATATGTTTTGGTGTTGATAATCATCTGGCGCTTCATGTCCTCGGCCTCGCGGATTTCCTCCGCGGAGGTTTCCAGGAGGTACGCAAGCCGGCCTCCGGAGCGCAGGCCGTTTTCGAAAAAGGATATTGTGCGGCGGAGCACCGAGCTGTCGATGGTCATGGTAAGCCCCTTGAGGGCGTCGGAAAACGATTCGCTCCCAAGGGAGCTTGAGGAGACGTAGCGGACCTCGGTTTGGAGCGGCCCGAATTCCGGGCGGGCGGACGCCTGGAAAGCCTCGAAGGGAGTCATCCCCGAGCGCATGTTCGCGGAAATCATCATGAGGAAGTCCGGAAGCACCGCCTCCACCCGGCTGGTGCGGTCGGAGATGAGGTAGTAAAGGTGCATGTAGATTAGCAGCCCCGAGGCGATTGCGCCTCCGGCCGCGAAGAGGACCGCGGAAATTATGCGCGCGGAAAGGCTTGGGTCGGAAATCAGCGGATAGCCCACGGGCTTGACTATGGGAAAAACCACAAGGGGTATGAGCGCGCCGATTATCGCAAAAAGGACTACGATGAGCAGCCTTGAGCCGAGCCACACCCCGGGCTCGGATTCCACGCCTGCAAATGCCAGCAGGCGGTCCACCTTGTTGCTGCTCCGCGGCTTGAAGAAGCTGGAGAATCGCTTTTCAATGATGATTTTTGCCATGGTTTCCCTCATGCGAAGAGGCTTGGCCTCTTCATCCGCACGTAGCCTATTATTCCCATCTGCCCTGCGAAGCTCACCCCAATCACCCCTGCGAACAGCTCAGGCGTGACTCCCAGCAGGCCGAACACTGAGAAAATCACCATGATGGTGGTGCCTA
>CAYSQN010000018.1:0-8920 GCA_964433305.1 Microcaldota archaeon
ATGCACAAAGCTTTAAATGCATCAATGCGCACAGAAACGAGAGTAAATGCGCAAGGAAATGGGCCCTTCTGGGAGGAAGCGCGCCGTTCTTTGGCTTTGCGCTTTGCTGCTTGGGCAACGATCGCGCAGCGCTTGCCCGGAAGCAAATGGCGGTGCTATTCCCATGAAATTCAAGAATTTTGTGCTGGACGTGGATGGCGTGCTTGCCCGCTCGGAAATATTCTACAACGCAGAGGGCAAGTTCGTGAAGGTATTCGGCCCTGACGACCACGACGCGCTGAACCTGCTGCGCGACAAGATGCGCGTGGAGTTCATGACCTCTGACAAGCGGGGCTTCCCAATCGCGAAAAAGCGCGTGGTGGACGACATGCACTTCCCTCTGCACCTTGTGTCAAATTACACCCGCCTCTCCTGGATAGAAAAGGAATTCGGGCTTGAAAACACCATTTACATGGGCGACGGTATATTTGACGCCGAGATATTCCAGAAGGTGGGCTACTCAATATGCCCCTCAGACGGCTTTTTCCTCACCCGCCAAAGCGCGGACTTCGTCACCAGTGCAAATGGGGGGAACCGCGCGGTGGCAGAGGCGTGCATCCACATACTCAACAAGTTCTTCAATGAGTTCCAGATAGTGCCGAACACCAACTACGGCATCTGGAAACAGGGCGACGACAATGAGAAAAACCATAAGTGAGCTTCGAAGCGCGGGCCAGGTGGCGATTGGCGTGGGGCCAATGAGCCGCCTTTGCGTGGATGCCGTCTACTCCTACTCGCATGCGCACTCCCAGCCCATCATGCTCATCGCAAGCAGGCGGCAGGTGGAGTGCAGTGCGCTAGGGCACGGATACGTCAACAACTGGACCACCGAAGAGTTCGCAGCCTACTGCAAGGAGCTTGAGGGAAAGTTCCCCAAGGCAAAAGTTTTCCTCTGCCGCGACCACGGCGGCCCCTGGCAGGGGAACGGCGAGGATTCACTTGGCTTGGAGGAGGCGATGCACTGTGCGCTCCAAAGCTACCAGGCCGACATAAAGGCGGGCTTTGACCTGCTGCACATCGACCCGAGCCTGTGCAAGGACGGGAACCAGACCATGAAAGCCGTGCTTGAAAACAGCATGAAGCTCCTGCGGGAATGCAGCCGCATGTCCCAGGAGGCAGGCGTGCAGATGAACTATGAGATTGGCACCGAGGAAAACAGCGGCACCATCACCACTGCGGAAAGCTACGGGAGGCTGGCCTCGGGAATTGGCATGTTTTGCGCCCGGGAAAACATCGAAAAGCCCATCTTCATAGTGGGGCAGACGCAGAGCCTGGTGAAGGAAATGCGCCAGATTGGGGACATCAACGTGAAAAACACCCGCCTTCTGATGGAAGAGGCAGCGCGCCACGGCATGCTCCTCAAGGAGCACAACGGGGATTACTTATCTGAGTACCAGCTGCGCCAACGCATCAGCCTTGGTGTTCCTGCCATGAACGTGGCTCCCGAGTTCGGGGTTTTCGAGAGCATGGCATTCCTTGACTTTTGCATGCAGGAAAACAACACACATGCCGCCGAGTCTTTCCTGCGCCTTGCGCTGCAGTCGGGCAAGTGGAAAAAGTGGGTGATAAACCCGGACAGCATAAGCGACTACGACAAGGCCGTGGTATGCGGGCACTATGTTTTCTCCACTCCCGAGTTTGCCGACCTGCGCTCCGCCCTTGACTCCAAGGCGCTGGACGAAAAAATAATGGATGTGCATTCAAAGAGGCTCGACTTCTACTTCGCAAGATACAGGAAGAAATAATTAGGTTGAGGGTGTCCCAGCTTACTCCCCATCAAGTTTTATCTTGGAAATTTCCAGCTCCCCATTCTCTTTTTTTTGCGCATACCACTGGTAGAGCTTCCCGATGCCTGCCTGCAGTGGGGTGAACTTGAAGGAAGGCATCTCTTCTTTCAGAAGTGAGTTGTCCCCGCTGTACTCATGCCCCATGCCAGGCCTTTTCACCACCACTTCCCCCCCACTCCCTGCCGCCTTGTTTATCATGCCTCCAATGGAGACAAGGTCAAGCACTTCGTCCGGGGTGGCATTGTAGAATTTGCGCTGCTTGTCATGCTCCACGAAATGCTGCAGCACGCGGGCAAAATCCTCCACGAAAATGTAACTGAACCGCACGTTCTGGTTTGCCACCACGATGGGCAGATCGAAAAGCGAGCGGCAAATGGCGTTTGAAATGAAGCGTATGGAGTAGTCCTCATGCTTTCCATAGCATCCAAAAAGCCTCAGGCAAGTGATGTTCTCCTGCGAGGCTATGTGCTTTGAGCAGACGTACTTGTAAAAGCCGTAATTGTCTTGCGGCACCCTTCTGTCAAAGTCGCTTTCCTTCGCCCTTACAATTGGGCTGCCCTTGCCATACTCCGCCCCGCTTCCAAGCTGGATCATTTTTCCAAAATGCTTGCTGCACCGCGCGACGTTGAAGAAGCACTTCAGGTTCTCCTCCACAGTATCCTTGAGGTGGGCGGTGTTCCTTGTCCCCCCTACGTTGGCCCCGTGGATTACCGCGTCGAAGTCATGTTCCCTGATGTAGCTCTCAACCGCGGAGCTGTCGGTAAGATCAAGCTCTTCTTTGGTGGGCCGGCATAGCTCGTACTTTCCCTCCGACTGCTCCACGAAGTTGGAAAGCACGAAGCCCCAGCCGCCTGTGAGGAAAACCTTCTTCTTTGCCATTCAATCCGACTCCCGCAAAAAGCGCGTTTCCTCTTCTACGACTTTCCTGTCAAGGTACGGGAACATGTCATGGAGCGGCTTGGACACCATGGTGCCGTCCGGCTTCCTCTCCGCCGCAACCACAGGCTCAATGAGCTGGTTTCTTGGGGAGAGCACCTCAACAATCACCGGGCCTGAGGAAAACAGCGCGTTTTGCACCGAGCTTTCCACCTCCGATGGCTTGGAGATGAGCACATATGGGACATTGTAGGCGCCAGCTATCTTCTTGAGGTCCGGGCAGGACAAGCCGCTTTGCTTGCTCTCCCCGATGAAGCGCCCGAAATACCTGGACTGCGCTGCGCGTATGCTCATGTAGCCGTCGTTATTTATCACGAATATCTTGATGGGCAGCGAGTACTGCACTATGGTCTGCAGCTCCTGTATGTTCATCTGCATTGAGCCGTCTCCGGTGATGCACACCACCCGCCCCTTGCCTCCCGCCACCGATGCGCCTATGCTTGCCGGGAGGTTGTAGCCCATGGTGCCCATGCTCCCAGGGGTGATGTAGCGCACCCCTGGCGCAATGAAGACCGACTGCGCCACCACGTAAAACGGGGTGCCGGCATCGCAGACCACCACGTCCTTCTGGCTCAGCTTCCTTGAGATCCTGTCGGTAAGGTAGTAAGAGTTCACCAATTCCCCCCTGGAATTCTGCTCGCTTACCGCCGGGTATTTTTCCTTCCATGCCGTGCATGCAGCTGCCCAGGAGGGGGGGCACATTATTTTTTCCGACGCAACGCTTTTCGAAAGCTCCTTGATGAAAAGAAGGGCGTCTGACTGCACGTAGAGGTCTGGCTTGACAAGGCGGTTGTGGGCTTCCTTTGGCATGATGTCCACAATTATTTTCTTTGACTTTGGAGAGAACAACTCATACTCATGGCCAACAAGCGTGACATGCATGGCGGCCCCAATGCACAGCAGCAGGTCTGCATTCTGCACTGCGAAGTTTGCCGCCCGCTGGCCCTTTGTCCCCACCCTTCCCACGTACTGCGGGTTCTCGCTTGGCAAGATGTCAATTCCCAGGTAAGTTGCCACCACTGGCACCTTGGACATCTGCGCAAGATTGGCAAACTCATCCGCCGCGCCAGACAAGCGAACCCCGTTTCCTACGATAATGACTGGCCGCTTTGCCTCCTTGAGCATTTCTGCAGCCTTGGCAGCTGCTGGCGCATCAAAGGGCTTTTCCCTGTTTTGGGGAGCGGCAAACCCAATGAGTTCATCAGGGTCCACCATCGCGCCTTGCACATCTAGCGGCACGTCAATCCACACCGGCCCGGGCCTTCCGGAGGCGGCAGTGTGCGCAGCCTCTTCCATGCAGCGGCGGATGTCCTTGGGGTCGTTTACCATTACCGAAAACTTGGTCATGGACTTGACCACCGAAATTATGTCCATCTCAAGCACCCCAAGCTGCCGCAGCCCCTCTATCCTGGCGTTCGCCAAGGTTTCCTTGCGCTTGGACTGCCCGGAGATGAAAATGCACTGGCTTGAATCCTGCCACGCGCTAAGAAGGCCGGTGATGGCGTTCGTGCTTCCCGGGCCCGAAGTCACGCAAATCGCCCCGGGCCTGCCGCTCACCCGCGCATAGGCGTCGGCAGCCATGGCGGCTGCTTGCTCGTGGTGGCAGCACACGTACTTCATTTTTCCATGCGAAGCTATGGCATCGTTGAGGAACATGGCGCCCCCTCCGGTGACCATGAAAATGTCCTTTACCCCGTTGCGGTAAAGGAAATCAATGATGTAGTCCGCCACCCTCATCTGGGTCATTTTAGCACCTTTTCCCTAATGGATGAAACCGAGTCGCACAAAAGCGCGGTGTCGGTCTTGTAAAAGAGAAGCCTGCAGCCCATTTTGCGCAGTTCGCGCAGCCCTTCCGGCGTGCTTGACATGCAGCCGGCCACTTTTCCCGCCGATGTGATTTTGGAGACTGCGGTTTTGAGCGCGGAGAGGACTTTTTGGTGCTCCACCTCCCCGCTCACTCCAAGTGCCACCGACAAGTCATAAGTCCCAACATAGACAAGGTCCAAGAGCGGGTCCTTGAGTATGGCGTCAAGATTGCTTATCGCGCCTTCCCCCTCCACCATCACTCCTGAAAGTATTCTTGAATTGGCCCCCGAGGTGTCCTTCCCCCTGCCTGCATAATCCCATGCGCGGGTGAAAGGCGAGAAGCCCCGGATTCCCTCTGGCGGGTATTTTGAAAGCCGCACTGCTTCCTTTGCCCCGCCTGCATTTTGCACCATGGGGACCAGCACCCCGCCTGCTCCGCCGTCAAGCGCATGCTGCACGTCGGCCGCGCTTGCCGCATTCACCCTCACCAAAGCCTCGCAAGGCGCCTCAACGGCAATTAGCATCCGCTGGAGCGACTCGTATGAAAGTTGCCCATGCTCCATGTCAATCATGAGGAAGTCAAGGCCGCTTCTGGAAAGCGCATTGGCGGTGTGCTCGGATGGGAAAAGGCACCAGGTGCCAACAAGCGCCTCCCCTGCCGCAAGCCGCTGCTTAATGCTTTTTGCCCTCATCCAAATTCCCTCCTTTTCTCGCAAGCTCTATTGCCACGCTTGTAATATAATCCTCCTGCCCTGCCACCACTTTCCTGCGCCCAAGCTCCATCAGAAGCTCCTTGGCGTCTATCCCGAACCTTGCCGCGGTTTTTTCCGCAATGGGGCAAAAGCCCGAGAACACCCCGGCAAGCCCGCTGGTTATCCTTATCCCGTCCGTCCTCACCCCTTTTTCAAGAAGCTTGGGGGCAAGGCTGTCTGAGTTGTCCAGCAGCTTGAACAAGTCCGTCCCGGTCTCATACCCCGCCTTGTGCAGCACTGCGGCCACCACTTCGGTCGGGCAGTTGCCCGCTCCCGCCCCTATTCCCTTGCAGGTGGTGTCAATAAGCGTGGCTCCGGCATCGGCAGCTGACAGGGAATTTGCAACAGCCATGCCCAAATTGTCATGCGCGTGGTAGCCCACTGCAATGGACAGGCCTGAAACAAGGGTGGAAATTTTTTCTGAAACGTCCTTGGGAAGCGAGGAGCCGGCAGAGTCCATAAGTATTATTGCAGAAGCCCCGTACTCCTCCATTTTCTTTGCCTGCACCAAAAGCGCGTCTCCAGAAATCATGTGCGACATCATGAGGACCCCGATGGCCTCCCGCCCAGCTTCCTTCACCGCCGCAATATGCTTTTGCGTGGTGTCGGCCTCGGTGCAGTGCGAGCCCACGAAGACCACCTGCGCCCCCAATTCCATGGCAGGCTCCACATCATCTTTTACCGTCCCCAATCCCGGGATGACAAACACCCCGAGCTTGGAGTTCTTCATATGCTTTTTGGCTGCGGCAAGAAGCTGCAGGTCCGGCACCCTGCTTTTTCCAATCTGCAGCGAGGAGCCCCCAAGCCCGTTGCCGTGCCCCACCACAATTATGCCCACTTTGGCATCGTCCGCAGCTGCCGCATACTCCTCCACCTGCTCGCAGGTGAACTGGTGCCTCACCGCATGCGAGCCGTCGCGAAGGGTGGAGTCCACGATAATTATCCGCTTCATAGCATTACCTCCTTTGCACACAGCCGTCCGCATCCCTGCGCCTTGGCTGTCCGCATCATCTCATTGCCCGCCATTTGCTCCCCCTAGAGAACTTCTGCGCCTTGCGTATTCCTCCGCCACTGCCATTGCCGCAGAGGTGATGATGTCCAGGTTGCCGGCGTACTTGGGAAGGTAGTCCCCCCTTCCCACCACCTCGCTTATCACAGTCACGCGCTCCCCCTCAAACACGGGCTCTTCCAGCAACCGCACTCCAGGGGTGAATTTCCTCATGCCCTCCACCGTCTGGCGTATCCTTGCCCCCACCTTTTCCATATCCGGGACAGAATTGACCTCGGCATAAATGGTGTTTTGCATGTTTATGGGCGGCTCGGCCGGGTTGAGGTTGAGTATGGATTTTGCATGCACGGCGCCAGTGAAATGCCTGATGGCGTCGCGGGTCACCCTGAGGTATTCATCGATGTTGATGCGCGTGCCCATGCCTGCGGACTTGGAGGCAATGCTTGTCACCACCTCCACGTAGCCCGCGCCCCTGCATTCCTGCAGAAGGGCATGGGCAATGGGTATGGAGGCCTGCCCCCCGCAGGAGACCATGTTAATGTCGGGGGCCTGCAGGCTTTCCTCCAAGTTGAGCAGCGGTATGCACATCTTGCCAAGCTTGGAGGGCGTCATGTCAAACACCTTCTTTCCGAGCCTGGAGAGGATTTGCGCGTGCCTGGCATGGGCCTCGGCATTGGTGGCATCGAAAACCACCTCGCAGCAGGAAGGGTCGTCAATTATTGCGTTTATCGAGCGGTGGCTGGTGCGGATGCCAAACCCCTCTGCTCGCGCTATCCCTGAGGAATCCGCGTGCATGCCTGCGAAAAGCGAGCACTCCAGCACGTCCGAGCGCATGGCCTTGGCTAGGAGGTCGGAGCCAATATTGCCGGTGCCAAGTATGGCTGCTCGAAGTTTTTCCATCAGACCACGGTGCTTTCCCTTCCATTTCCCACCAGCTGGAAGGACAAGCTGCGCAAACACCTATTAAGCATGAAACGCCCTTATAAATTTTGCCGCCATCTCCATCGTCAATCTGCCATGGCTGGCAGGCAGGGCTGAGGGCATGCTTCTTTCCATCTGCGTTCCAACCTACAACCGCCCAAATTGCATTGCGGCAATACTTGAGAACTACGAGCAAGCCATTGTCTCAAGCGGCCTGCAGGGCGAAGTGGAGGTGTGCATCACCGACAACGGCTTTGACAACGATGCCACTGAAAAGCTGGTCGGCGCATTCCTGAAGAAAGCCAAGTCCAAGATAAGCTACGTGCGGCACAAGTCCAACATAGGCTATGACAACAACGTGCTTGCAGCCCTTGGCATGGGCACTGGGGAATACCTGCACCTGGTAGCCGACAAGGACCTCTACTCCAAAGAGTCCTTGGCGAACATGGTGTCTCGCCTCAAGGAAGAAAAGCCAGACTCCGCCTGCATCGTCTCCTACAACCTGCCTTTCATGCCCTCGCTTGCCTCCCTTCCGGACACGCTTTATGGGCCCGACCTTCTTTACCGCGAGGCGTTCTCCCCCAAGGGTAACAAGCTTGGCTTTTTCGTGGGCCTGTGCTGGTACCTGATAAAACGGGAGGACTTCGAGCAGTTCAAGAAAGAGCTGCTGCCCAACCCCAAGCTGTATTTCGCCATGATAATGCACACTCCCCTGGCGCTGTACGCGTTTTGCAAGTCCAAGAAAATCCTCATCTTCAAGCACGACTTCCGCGGCATCCCTCCAACCGTGCCATTGGAGACCACGACTTTCTCCTACCCAAGCGACACCGCAAAGATATACTACGACTACTACTCCAAGACCGTCAAAAGCTGCGCGGAGTGCGGCTTTTTGGAGCAAAGGCACTTCGAGCGGTTCAAGCAAGGCTTCTACTGGTTCATCATCGCCGACCTTTTCAAATTGCGCACCAGGATGTACCCGGAGCTTTTCGCCTCCGAGCGCTCAAAGATACTGCCCCATCTGCAGCCGTTTGAAGAGGATCTCATCGGGCCAAAGCGCGCCTTCTATTTCCTCTGGAAGCATCTGGTGCTGCACCCGGCAGTGCCCTTGCACCTGGTCTACCGCGCCTTCATTTTCTACAAAGTAAAAATAAGGGGGCAAAAAAGGGACGACTACCACGAGTTTTATGCAAAGCGCAGGTCGGACAAGGGAAAATTCGTCTCCATCTCCGAGCTTGAAGTCAAGCCGAAAAAATAAATTGAAGAGAGTGCATCCGCAGATGCAAATCCCTTTCTGCTACCAAGAAGCAAAATACCGCCATTCCTATCCGCTTTCTCGCCCCTGCAGCTTTTCCTAAGCCTTGCCCCTCTTCAGCCCAGCAATTTCGAAGAGCGAGCGGCAAACCACTTCAACATCCTCTTCAGTGAGGTTGTGGGCCGCAGGAAGGCTGATGCCGCGGGCTGACACTTTGGTGCAAACCGGGTTGGGGTACCTCGCCTCGTGCGGCGGGAACAGGCTCATCTTCGGGAACGCGGGTCTGCAGTGGATGTTTTTCTCCCTGAGCTTTTTCACCACATCGTCCCTGTCCGCCTTCACCGAATCCTCAAGAAGAATGGACGGGTAGGTGTAGTTGGAGAAGCAATCCTTCTTCTCCTTCACCAGGAAAATCCCC
>CAYSQN010000019.1:0-8905 GCA_964433305.1 Microcaldota archaeon
GTCAAGCTCTTCTTTCTTGCGCTCAGCCTTTACAGTGAACTGCTGAAGCGTTTGTGCCTCCATCCTCTTGACGTGCTCCACGCGGACTTGGGTGGCATTGTCCCGCTCTGCCGCCTTGCCTGCGGAAAGGAGAAGGGAGAGGGCAACACGCGCATCTCCGCCCCGCTTGAAGGCAATGGCTGCGCAAAGCGGCACCACCTCCGAGTCAAGGGCATCTGGCATGAAGGAGAGAAGCGCGCGGTCCTGGAGAATCTCCTTGAGCACCGGAACGGTGTAGGTGTCGAACTTCAGCGTGTGCTGCACAAAGGAGGAGTGCACGCGGGAGTCGAGCTTGGTGTGGAATTCTTCATCGTTTGTGATTGCAATCAATCCTGTCTTGAGGCCGTGTATCTCATTGCAGCGGGTCAGGTCGTAGAGCACCTGGAGGCCTTCCTGGGAGGCTGCAAGGCGGTCCACTTCATCAAGAACGATAATGGGTATCCGCCCCTCCTTCTTGCAAATCTCAAGGAAGCGGGAAAATATTTCGTCTGCCGCCACCCCGCGCCGAGGCATGGGCTCGCCGATTGCCACGCAAAGGAAGGAGAGGACCGCAAAGCGCGTGTTGTACTCCCAGCAGTTTATGTAGATGGGAAGCGGGCGCTGGGAATATTCCGAAAGCTGCTTGAGCACGAAGCGGGAGGAAGAAGTTTTTCCAGTGCCTGGCGGGCCTATGAGAAGGGCGTGCTCTGGCTGGCGGTTTTCAGAGGCCTGGGCGAGGCAGTAGACCAGCTCGCGAAGCTCCCGCTGCCTTCCAGGAAGGTCGTCAGGGAGGAAGGAGGGGAGAAGCGCCTCCTCGTTTTTGAAGATGCGGTTCTCCGAAGTGGATTTGCGGAAGATGTTCATGCAACAAATGTTGGGGCGGAGTTTTATAATGCTGCAAGCAGAAATGCGTCTGGGAGGAAAAATATTTGTTGCAGCCGCTGAGGCTCGCACAGATGGGCTGATGCTCATGAAGGTAGTTGCAGACTTGCACATGCATTCCAAGTACTCGAGAGCCACCTCCCCCAAGATGGAGCTTGAGCCGCTTTCCAAGTGGGCAAAAATAAAGGGTATTGATTTGCTTGGCACAGGGGACTTTTCCCACCCTGCGTGGTTTGCCGAGCTTCAGAAAAAGTCAATCGAGTCAGACTCAGGGTTCCTGCAGTACGATGGCATGAATTTTGTCCTTTCAAACGAGGTTTCCTGCATCTATTCGCAGGGAGGGAAAGTGCACCGGGTGCATATTGTCATTTTGTCCCCTTCCCTTGAGGTGGCTGCGCAGGTCAATGAATTGCTGGGGAAAAGGGGCAACCTGAAAGCCGATGGGCGGCCTATTTTCGGCATGTCCTCAATTGAGATGGCAGAAATTGTGCTTGGCGTGTCTGAGAAGAATTTGGTGATACCTGCGCATGCCTGGACCCCTTGGTTCTCGGTTTTCGGCTCCATGAGCGGCTTTGACTCGCTCAAGGAATGCTTCGGGGAATATGAGAAGAGCATCTATGCCATTGAGACTGGGCTGTCAAGCGACCCCGCCATGAATTGGCGGCTGTCTGCGCTGGATAGATTGCAACTGCTTTCCAACTCCGATTCGCACTCCCCTGAGAAAATAGGCAGGGAGGCAAATGTGTTTGACTTGGATTATTTGACCTACAATGAATTGTACGAGGCGATACGATATAAGGAGAAGAAGAAATTGGCGTGCACCTATGAATTCTACCCTGAGGAGGGAAAGTACCACTTCGACGGCCACCGAAACTGCAAGGTGAGCATGGCGCCTGAGAAGAGCAGGAAGGCAAAGGGGATTTGCCCGGTTTGCAAGAAGCCCATGACTATTGGCGTGCTCAACCGTGTGGAGCAGCTTGCCGACAGGCAGGAGGGGTATGTTCCCAAAGGGTCAGTGCCCTTTGAATCACTAGTGCCCCTAAAGGAAGTGCTGGGCGAGGCGCTTGGCAAGAAACCCACCACCAAGCCGGTAGAGCTGGAATATTTGAAGCTCATTAAGGCATTTGGAACCGAGTTTGCCGTGCTGCACGCGCCACGCGAGAAGCTGAAGAAATTTGGCGGCAACCGCCTTGCCGAGGCCATAAGGCGGGTGGAGGAGGGGCGAGTGAAAAAGGTGGCTGGCTACGACGGGGAGTACGGCAAGATAGTCATTTTTGGGGAGAAGGAAAAGGAGCTTGAAGAGGGGCAAAAGACGCTTGAGGAGTTCTAGGCTTGCAGCAGCTGAGGGCGCACGTATTTTGCTTTTTTTTGTGCCGGCGGGTAGCCGGTAGTGCCGTTTTGATTGATTGTTGGGGCAGGGAGAAGCTGCTCACATAGGGGCTTGCCTCTGGCTTTTGCACGCGCATTGAAGGTTTTTTCCCATAATTTGCCTTTAGGCTGAGGCGTATAGACCGGGGCTTTCCACCCAGAGTAACGCGTTTTAGAAGAGCCGGATGCCATCCTGGATAGGGCTTGCCCGAGGTATGGGTCGATTTCTTCTGCGATTTTAGCCACCCTGTGAGTATACCAATACTCTTTTGGGATAAACCGCTCGTTGTTCTCAGTCATAGCAAGAATGGTTTGAAATATTGTCGTGATGGTGGGGCCGTTGAAGGAGGCCATAACTTTGCGGTTTTTCAGCACACTAAGCTCTTGAACATCATTTGAAACATAGGCATTTTCGATGGCCAGGGGGAGGGAAAGGTATGCAATCCCGGATATATGCTTCCCCACATAATTCACATACCCAAGGGAGAGCAGCATCCTGACCTTGCCTTTTTCTGCCAGAGCATCTGCAAGGCATTCTATTTCTTGCCTGGTGAATGCCCGTTTTGCTCTTTTCAATTGCTTTGCAGATGCCAGAAGATTTTCATTTTCTAGATAGCTAAGGAGCTCTTGTTCCGATGGGATAGGAAGGGATGACGGGTCGATGCGGCAATTTGCCATGTTTATACCGGTAAAATCCTGATGGAACACCTTATAAATCTACTTTTTGTCATTTAAACACACAATACTTCTTAGGCGCCAGGAAGGCGAGTTGGGGTATTTTTATCCTTATCGAGTTATTCTCTTAACATGGGCAAAAACATTTCTTTCAAGAGAAAGGTAAGCTCTAATGCCATACGCAGCGCAGGCCTGGCGGAGATACGCGGCTTTGAAGCCAGCCCGAAGATGGCTGTGGAGGAGCTGGTGGATGGCTTCTCCTCCGTTGGCTTCCAGGCATCACACCTTGGCAAGGCGGCCGAAGTGGTGCGCAGGATGAAGTCGGACAAGTCTGCTGTTTTCCTTGCTTTTACCTCTAACATGGTCTCCTCGGGCTTGAGAGAGATGATTGCGCAGCTTTGCAGGGAGAAGCTGGTGGACTGCATAATCACTTCCACAGGCTCGATTGAGGAGGACATCATGAAGTGCTCGCAGCCCTTCTTGCTTGGAAGCTTCAGCGCCAATGATTTGGAAGTGAAAAAGAACGGGATGAACCGGATTGGCAATATTTTGGTGAAAGACGAGCAGTATGCTGCTTTTGAGAAGATGCACCTGCAGTTCATGGAGAAAATGTACGGAAAGCACAAGGGGAAAATGTGCATGAGCGAGTATGTGGAGGAGATTGGCGCCACGCTTTCTGACAATAATTCTTTCCTTTACTGGTGCTCGAAGAACGGCATCCCTGTTTTCCTGCCTGGGCCACTTGATGGGGCGATGGGCGACCACTTCTACTACTTCAACAAGCAGCGCTGGAAGGCGCCTTTTGTAATTGATGCGGCTGAGGAGGTCAAGAGATTTTACGATATCGTACTGTCCGCAGATAAGACGGGCGGGATAATTCTTGGAGGGGGCATTGCCAAGCACCACCTGATTGGAGCTGCCATTTTGAGGAACGGGCTGGATTATGCGGTGTACCTCTCCACTGGCACCGAAGGGGACGGCTCGCTTTCAGGCGCGCGCCCGCGCGAGGCGGTCAGCTGGAACAAGCTCAAAAACGAGGAGAATTCGGCATTTGTGGAAGGGGATGCCACCATCACTTTCCCGCTTCTTGCCTGCGTGCTTGTTGGAACGAAGAGGTGAAGGCGCCGCCAGGTGTTTTTAGCGGCAAGGCGCCTGCCAACTCTATTTAAACACCCTGGCTCCTGTTTTCCTAGTATGGCAGATCTACATACGCGAAGCGGATGGAGAGACGGTGGACGAAGTCCGGCAGATCTGCTTTTCTGCAGCCGCTACCCTTTCTCGTCCGAGGCCAAGGAGTACGTGAGGGAAATGGGTGTGGAGCTCACCTCGCTTTTGCTTGAGAAGTCGGAGGCTCGGGTGAAGGACGCGCTGGTGCAAGGCAAGCTCAAAAAAGCTGCACAGCTCGGCTCCGCGCAAGAGGAGGAATTGGCGTCTTACGCGGGTGCGCGCATGATAGTTTCTGCAGCCGCGAACAGATATCTTATTAGCAGGTATGCGGTTGCCGAGGCAAAGCGGGCAAGCGGCTATTTGGAGGAGGATGCCCAGGAGAGGCCGCAGTACGTGGAGAGGGTGGCGCATGAGTTTGGGGTGAAGTTTTTGCCTGAAGGCAGGGGGTTTTTGGTGCACTTCTCAAGCTACCTGAAGTTCACTCCCCGTTCAGTGGATTACAAATTATCCAACAGGCAGCTTTTAGGAGGCAATGTTAGGGTGAGCGCGCATGAAAGGGTGAGGATGCTTGAGGAAGCAGTGAGGAAAAAGGTGGAGGGCAGCTTGCCTATCAAGGCAGAGTTTTCGCCCCAAGTTAAGGAGGCTGCTGCGCGAATGAGTGCGCTTATCCCTAAGCTTGAAATTGCGGTAACCAATGTGGGGCAGGAGAATTACCCTCCTTGCATAAGGAAATTGATAGAGGACCTTGCCATGAATGTGAATGTTCCGCACACGGGAAGGGTGGCGCTTGCGATTTACCTCGTGAATGCGGGAGTGCCTAATGACGCCATAGTGGACTACTTCAGGCATGCCCCTGATTTTTCGGAGAAGACCACGCGCTACCAGGCGGAGTACATACGCAACAAGAAGTACTCCGTGCCTTCCTGCTCCACCATGGACAGCTATGGGGTATGCATTGCCGACTGCCACTGCGGAAGCCCGATGAACTTCAGGGACGCCACGCACGGGGCGAGGCTGCGAAGAATGGTCGAGGAGAAGAAAGAGGGATAAGTAAGAATGAGTAGTTGAAGGCTTGAGGGAAAGAAAGAGACGATTGGTTTGTGATTTCATGGAAGAGAAAACTGCGGAGGAGAAGTTCCTGAGGGGCCTCTTTTCCCGCTACTACGAGGACTGCAAGCTAAATGTGGTGAGGCCCAAGGAGCGCGAATTCGGCTTCGGTGGATGGGAGAAAAAGATTGAGTTCCGTCACATTGCGGTGGAGGGCGAGGGGGGCCTGCGCGCAAGGCTGGTCAAAGACGCGCCGCTTTATGTCTCGCACTCTGTAGCCTACTACGAGTTCCCTGAAGCGCGGCCCATGCCCAAGAAGGAGTGGCTTGGCGCGGATTTGGTTTTTGACCTGGACGCCCCTGCGCATTCTTGCGGAAAGTTCACCTGCCAATCGTGCCTGGATGGCGTGAAGGAGGATGCGATAAAGCTGATTGAGAAGTTCCTTCTTCCGGAATTTGGCTTTTCCCCCTCCGAGCTGTCTGTGAACTTTTCCGGCAGCCGCGGCTACCACGTGCATGTGCGCTCGGATGCGGTGATGGGCCTTGACAGGGAGGCAAGAAGAGAGATTGCGGATTACGTTGGCGCGGTTGGGCTTTCTTTCGACCGTCTTTTTTGGGATGAGGGCAAGAAACTCCATGGCCCCACCCAGGCCCAGGGAGGCTATGGTGGAAGGTTTGCCCGCGCGTTTGTCAAAAAGCTCGCTGAGGACGAATTTGCTTCGTCCATTTCACGAAAACTGAAGAAACTGGAGGAGAGGGAAAAACTGTCCTCTGCCATTTCCTCTGGAAACTGGGACAACATTGGCATTTCCGACAGGGTGAGGAAGCTTTCCGGGAAGTTTGAAGAAATGAAGTTGAGCATGGCTGGAAGAATTGACTCCAATGTCACTGCAGACACCACTAAACTCATCAGGATGCCTGACAGCATACATGGGGGAAGCGGATTTGTTGCGAAAACGATGGGGGTGCAGGGGTTGGGTTCTTTTGAGCCCATGGATGAAGCGCAGATTTTCACCAAAGGGGAGATGAAGCTGAAGGCAGCTGAGGAGGTGCCTGCGCTCAGGATTGGTGGGAAAGCGTTCGGCCCCCTTGAGAAGGGGAAGGAAGTGGAGCTGCCCCAGGCTGCCGCGGTTTATCTTATTTGCAAGAAAGCCGCTGTGCTTGCCTGATGGGGCTGGAAATTTCCCAGATGCAAGAAGGCGGCAGTAATTGTTTGGCGGATTGGCTTGCCTTGAGGGCTGTTGGGTTGGGTTTTTATACTTTGATAAACGGAGAAATACGGGATTTTCGTGGGGGAGATGGAGTACAAGAGGCTGCGGGACCTTGCGCGTGAGGAGAAGGCGAGCCCTTCCCTTGTGGCTCTGCCCTCCGACTTCTACGAGTCGGTGCAGTCGTTTTTGTCCTCCAAGCACTCTGAAATGGAAACCAGCAGGTCGGTATTGCAGATGCGCGAGTTTGAGAATGCGATGGCGACCGTCAAGGAGCTTTCCCTCATACGCCAGCAGAAGATACTGTTCAACGCCATAAGGAGCGCGGGAGTGCACGGGAAAACCGATGAGATGACCCGCGAGGAGCACGCGCTTTACGACCGATTCTGCGACATATTGGATGAGGAGAGGGCAAGGATGGACTCCATGCTTCTGAACCTCAAGGCAAAACCTTCCACGCCGGAGCCGGAGAAAGGCAACGCAGCCCAGGCGGTTTCCGGCCAGGAAGAGGCGCCCGAACAGGGGGAACGTGGGGACAGGCTTAAAAAGGTGAGATTTACAAAAGACGTTCCTGCATATAGGGGGGCAGGCAGCCAGACTTTCGGCCCGTTCAAGAGCGGCCAGGAGGAAAAGCTGCCCCCGCAGGAAGCCGACTGGCTTCTTAAAGGCAAGCTGGCGCAAGTAGTCGAGTAAGCATGCGCTTAACGGAGGCAGATGTAATGAAGTATCCAAAGGAAATCAGGGCATACTGCCCCAAGTGCAAGACACACACCGCACACAAGGTGAAGATGGCGTCCAAGGGCAAGGCAAGGCCGATGGCCATAGGCAACCGCAAGCACGAGAGAAGCCTTATGGGGCACGGCGGAAAGCGTGCCGGTGAAAAGACGGTCAAGAAGCAGGGCAAGCGCCAGAAAATTGTCATTGAATGCCAGACGTGCAAGAAGAAGCAGGAGCGCGTGATTGGCGGGCGCACGAAAAAGAAGCTTGAATTCAACGCTTAAAGGGTCGGCAACCCATGCCTAACAACGGAGTGGGCTTGTTAAGAAGATGTGCAACGCAAAGGCGTTGCACACTTGTGCAGCAAAGCTGCACAAGCTCGTATGAGAATGCGGATATGCACGCAGTTGTTCCTGCCTTAAGGCAGGGGTTCGGGCGTGGGTTATTGGTGAAAAAATGAGCAAATTCCTAAGAGTGAAATGCGCGTGCGGAAATGAGCAGAACATATTTGGCAACGCGTCAAAGCCTGTCGCCTGCCTGGTGTGCGCGGCCATACTTGGGACCCCAACAGGTTCTCGGGTGGTGGTAAGCGAGGGCACCAAGGTGCTCAAAGTTTTGTAGGTGAAAAATAAATGCCCGAAATGCCAGAACAGGACGAGCTGGTCCTTGCAACAGTCAAGAAGATTATGCCCTACGGGGCGTTTTGCGCGCTTGACGAGTACGGAGGCAGGGAGGCGTTTGTGCATATTTCCGAAGTCGCCCCGCGCTGGATAAAAAACATCCACGAATTCCTGAGGGAAGGCCAGCACCTGGTGGCGAAGGTCTACCACCTGGACAGCGAGAAGGCGCAAATCGACCTGTCGCTCAAGAGGGTCACCGAGTCGGAGAAAAAAGCCAAGGTGGAGGGCAGCCGCCGTGAAAAGAGGGCGGACAAGCTATTCGAGGTCGCCCTCAAGATAGCCAAGTCCACCAAAACGGAGGAGATGGCGGCAAGAAGCGCGCTAATCCAGAAATACGGAAGCATAATTGACGCGATTGAGGAGATGGCAGACAAGGGGGAAGCCGCCATTGCCGGCCTGAAAATCGAGAAGGGGCTTGCCAAGGCGCTTCTCGAAGTGGCGCAGAAGAGCATGAAAAAGGCCCTTGCGCAGCTCAACGGAATGTTTTCCATCACATCATATTCGGCAAACGGGGTGGAGGAAGTCAAGCAGCTGCTTGCATTGGCAAAGCCTTCGGAAGGCGTGAAAATGGATGTCCTTTATCTTGGGGCCCCGCACTACCAGGTGAGGGTGGTTGCCGAGGACTTCAAGACCGCGGACAAGGCGCTCACCGACACCGTGGAGAAGGTGCTTGCGGCTGCGAAGGCGCTGCACGCCACGGCTGAGTTTTCAAGGATAGAGGCGTGAGGCGGCAGACGGATGCGGAATGGGATTCCCAAGCGAAGAGGCGGCATTTCATATGAAACGGATGAGGCGGTGCGCGGCTTGCGGCAAGTACACGCTTGACGCGTCCCACTGCGGCATTGCGACTCGTAGCCCCCACCCGCCCAAATATTCGGTGCAGGACAAGTTCGCATCTTATAGGAGAGAAACCAAACTGTGATTTTCATGATGGAAACTACGATTGTGGAAAAGGAAAAGGTGAAGATGAAAAACCCCATCCTCATCGAGGGGCTGCCAGGCATTGGCCTTGTTGGCAAGATTGCCGCCGACCACATTGTGGCCGAGCTTAAGGGCGTCAAGGTTGCCGAGCTTTATTCCCCCCACTTCCCCCATCAGGTGCTCATGCAAAAAAATGGAGTCATGAGGATGATAAAAAACAAGT
>CAYSQN010000020.1:0-8893 GCA_964433305.1 Microcaldota archaeon
GGTTCCAATCTCAAGGGGCTTGCCCAAGCCAGGGTCGTCCACCACCGCATGCTCGAGCTTCCGGGGGCTTCGGATAAACAGCTCCACCTCCCCTCCCTCCACCTTCTTTGCAAATCCCTTCGGGAAAATAATGAACTCCCGCGCAACAAGCGCAGCGCATGCGGCAAGCAGGCAGACAAAAATAAGCACGAGCGCCAAAACCAGCCAATCCAACTGGGCTTTTTCCCGCGAAGATTCCGCCCAGCCTCCCGCTACCCGCACCACCTTCGTCTCCTTGCCGCACTGCACGGAATACGGGCCGGCATACTGGGGGGTGAAGGATGCCTGGAAGGAAGAGTCAAGGGCGAGCCGCTGCGTCTGGGCGTCAGGCGAGGAGACAAAAACATTCTCCTGCCCCTCGCAAAGCACGGCAATTCTCTGCCCAATCCCTCCCTCCCCGGCAAGGAAAAGCGCGTTGGGTGCGGACAATGCCAGGATTAGGGATGCTGCAAAAACCAGCCACCTTTCCATAGCGGGCCCGGAGGGATTCGAACCCTCAACCTTCTGGTGTCTTCCAAAATTTGCGGCTTCTCGCTCGAAGCCAGACGCTCTATCCGTTAAGCTACGGGCCCGCAATTATTTGGCGAGGCACCTTTAAGAAATAAGGCTTTGGCTGGAGGGGGGAAGAATTTCTAACACCAACAAGCAAACGGGTTCGGGGCGCCACCTAGCTAGTGGTACTCCTCGAAGTGCTTGGCAGGGGGCCTGACGAAAAGGTAGTATTTCGAGGTGCCGCTCATCTCCTCGTTTATCCTGGTGAAGATGAGGTTGGCAGGGTCGGGAAGCAGGCTCACCCGCTGCTGTATGTCCTTGAATGAGGCAAACGGCTTGTCTCGCGCGTCAAGTATTTCGGTAAGGTGCTTTTTCCCCACCCCTGGAAGAAGCTCCAGCTGGTGCAGCCTTATGGAAAGCGGGCCTGCCTTGTTGAAAAAGCCGACAAAGTCAGCCTCGCGGTCGTGTATGATGTTCTTTGCCACAAGCGGAAGCTCGTTTCGTGCAGTGGCGGTAAGCTCGTTGAACTCAATCCTGCGCTTTATCTTCTCCACTTCGGTGCGCGCATCCTTCCCTATATAGACCCGCTGCCCAAGGGATATTTTCGCCTCCCGCTTTATGGCAACTTCCAGAAGCGTGAAATATTTTTCCCCGAGAAGCTGGGCTACGGGCTCCCTTTCCCTGTCCATAGCTCGGCCGTCCGGCAGGAAATCTATCACTCGGGCGTATTCTTCCATTTCCATGAAACTACCTTTTTCTCCCGGCGTTTTTATCCCTTGGGAACTATAAAAGTCTATGCCCTAGGGGTGTGTTTTTTCCGCCAGCCAATGGCGCTTAAGCCTCTTTCTTTTCGGCTTTTTCTTCCTTAGGCTCCGCTTCAGCGGCCTTCTCCTCCTTGGGCGCCTCAGGGACAACCGCCTCAAGCACCTTTGGCTCGAATTTCTTCGCCTTTTTGGAGAACTTCTCGATAAGGGCCTCGACATCAGGCACTTTCTTGTCCGGAAGCTCGGACTTCTGCAAAATAAGCATGAGCTGGCTCTTGTTCTTTGGGAGCAGGTCGACCACTTTGGCAGCGGCATCCGTCTTCATCCCCATCTCCACAAGCTCCTTGTACATCTCCTCGGCATCGGAGAACTTGAGGTGGGCGAAGCGCTTGGCATACTCAAGGGAGGTCTGCTGCTCAAAGCCGAACTCGTCCCCAGTGCCGGTCCCCTGGCGCTTTTCAAGAATCTTGAGCACTTCGGAAAGCGTGGCAGGCCGTATTTCATGGGCTCCTTTTCCAATCATGCAACCACCTTTCCTGCGGCGCGCAGGTGCACGGGGGGGACAATCAGGTCCTTGAGCATCCTTCCGTCCCGTATCTTGACGACGTAAGCCTTGCCCCTGGTCTGCACTATCATGCCGGTCCTTCCCCTGTAGCGGGGGTGTGGCATTCCGGAGTACTTGGACTGGGGGTCAAGCGACACAATCTGGCCGACCTTGAAGCTTGAAAGCAGCCCAGGCACAGTAAGTTTCCTTGCCGCAGCGCCAAGCGCGCGGCTTCTCTTCGACATTTTCCCGAGTGAGCGCCTCATCAAAATCACCATGAATGGAAAAACAGGTTCCAAGCCGATTTTACCTTACGACCAGTTTAAATACCTTGCCTTTTTAAATACCTCTGTTTGTTTAAAAACCTTTTGGGGTGCATGCTCGTGTCAAAGTCTAAAACCAAGCTTATCATAAAACCGACCTTCAAGATTGAAAACATCGTAGCTTCTGCCGAGCTTGGCCTTGAGTTGGACCTTTACACCATTGCCTCCAAGGTCCACGACGTGGAGTACGAGCCTGAGCAGTTCCCGGGCGCGATATTGAAGCTCAAGGAGCCAAAAACCTCGCTCCTTCTCTTCAAGAACGGCAAGATAATCTGCACAGGCGGGAAGAATGAGGCTGACGTTGGGGCGGCGATAGAAAAGACCCTCAAGATGCTGGTCAACTACTCCAAGGTGAAGCCCGCGAAGAACTTCAAGCCAAAGTTCACCGTGCAAAACATCGTTGCCTCGGCAGCGCTCAACGTGGAGCTCGACCTCTATTCCATCGCCTCCAAGGTAAAAGACGTGGAATACGAGCCCGAGCAGTTCCCTGGCGCCATCCTAAAATTCCTCTCCCCGAAGACCTCGCTCCTTCTCTTCAAGAACGGCAAGATAATCTGCACAGGCGGGCGAAGCGAGGCTGACGTGAACACCGCGCTTAACATGGCAGCCAAGCTTCTTGCGCCCTACTCCTCCCCGCTTCCCATCAAGAATGCCTAGGTCAAGCAAGGCAGCACATTTGCCACAAGCCATCTCCACGAGGCACTCTCCCATGCAGCACCTCAAGCTCATAGCATCCGGAACTGTTCAGGGCGTGGGCTTCCGAGCTTTTGTCATAAGAATTGCCCGCTCGCTCTCCCTCATTGGCTATGTCAAAAATCTCCCAGACGGCGCGGTGGAAATAGTGGCAGAGGGGGAAGAAGAGCAGCTTGCGGCATTCGCACGCCGCATCTCTGGGATAAGGCTGGCCCTTGGGGCAAGGGTGGACAAGCTCCAAGAGCTTGAGAAGAAGAAAATTGACAAGGCTTCGTTTGCCTCTTTTTCGGTTGCGTATTAAATCAAGAATCGCTAGAAAAATTCTGTTTTTTTAGGAATTGTTTTGAATTCAAGTACTACATCATACTTCTTTGGCAACGACACGCCTTTCTGTGTCGTTTCATACTGGTGCGCCGCTACAAATGTAACTTTCCACTCAGTATTTTTATCTTTCACTCCTTCTAGTTGCTCATTGATAGCCTCGCTGATCGTTTTCCCCATCTGTTTCATCTGTGATTTTGAGAACTTGTTCTCTTCACCTATCACTGAGAGGCGCATGACGAAATTACCAAATTTACCAGGAGATTGAAAGGATTCGGATAAACTGTGTGTGAATTTTGGAACTTCTTTTCCAATAATTGTGGATGCAAGCGCTTCTCGCAGGACATTTTCAACCGGTAGTGTAGCTTTTTGTGCAAGTGCCTGCCTGTTACCAAGCTGGAAGATAAATGTCATAACATCACATGTTCATTATCTCGCTAAAAATTTATAAGTCGTATATCACGTCTCAAAGGAATGCAAGCCCTGCAATCGCCCCGAAAAGCGAGCAAATGGCGTTGGTGGTCGCCTTGTTTCCAATGCCCTTTTCCTCAAGCACTCCCACTACTGAGTCGGCAAGGCTGCCTGCAAAGCCGACCAGCCCGATTGCCACCACTTTCCAAAGGTCAAGGCCCGAGAAAAGCAGGAAGGTTCCGATTCCAACTATCAGCCCTCCATCAAGGGACATGAGCAGCCCAAATGGCGTAACTGCTCCATTGGTGCCGCGCTTTGCCTTCTTGAAATTCAAAAGGGAAACGGGCTCCCCCCCAAGCACCCCAAGCTCGGAGGCGAACTTGTCCGCGGTTATGGCGGCAAGCGCACCCACATAAGGGCCCCACCCAAGTTGGGGGGAAAGCACCGCGCAAATGGTGGGCACAAGCCCGTTGGCAAGCACATTTTCCCAGCTTCTCTCGTGCTCGTAGAGGCCAAGCTCCCTTTTCTTTTCAAATCCGTACTTGGTTACCGCAACCGAAGCTACCAGGAAAATGAGGATCAGCCACAAGAATGGCAACTGCACGAACGCCACCACTGCGCCCATCGCAAGGGCAAGGGCAAGCCCGGCAAAATCCAGCAGTGCAATGTTAGCCTTTTGTGCCATCTACTCAACTTCCACACAATCTCTGCCAATGCTAATATTCCTTGCGCACATCTTGCGCAGCACCTGCGCATTGGTGGAAAGGTGGCTGCTTGCCACTCTCATAGAATAGCTGCTCTTCCCATGCGCAAGGCAGGCGAGCACGAGCAGCTGGTCTGCAAGGTGCGAGTCCACCGCCCAGCCTCCAGATTCCTCCTCCAAAAATGCCCTCACGCACTTTCCAGCAACCTCCTCTGCATTCACTCCCTTCTCGCCAACGGCATCAGCCCCAAGTGTTCCAGACCATATGGTAATCGCATTCCCAACCGAAACACACGGGGGCTCCACCACTTCAACCTTAGGGGAAAAGTTTTTCAAGAGCTTCTCCACTTCCTGCCTTTCCCTCTCCTCCACATGCGGGGGCAGCCCGCAGCTCACTATCCTGCAGCGCACCTCCCTCCCCGCCATTCCGCCATCCGCTTCCTGCAAATCCAAATTTCCCGCCAAGCTCCCCTTCCTCCCGGCCGCATCATTCACTTCCGGCAAACCAGAATCCATAGCCAAGCTTCGCCTCCCCCTTCTGCCCAATACCGTGCCGGAAAGAACTGACGGCTGCACGGAAAGCGCGGCTTCCCCGCCCCCTTGGGGGTAAAAGCCGGCCCTCACAAGGTTGCAGCTTGCGATTGCCCCGAACCTCCTTGCGCATGGGAGGAAAACCTCGGCAAAATAATCAAGAGTGGGCGCGGCTCTCACATGCGTGCCCCCTACAATCCTGAGCACCGAGGGGCGCTTGGCATGCAAAAGCACTGGGAGCGCGGCTTGGAAAAGAAGGGAAATGGAGCCGGCGGTTCCGATGTCAAACGAATACTCCCCTCCAGTTATCTCTCCAGGCTCGAAAATTATTTCTGTGGAGCCTATTTGCGCCCCCTGCACCTTGGCATTGCATATTCTTGCAAGCAGCTTGCACACCGCCAAGTGCTGCGCCTTAAGCCCAGGCGGGCTTCTTCCCGCGCGTATGTTGCTTATCCTCACATTCTTCCCAAGCACGCACGCCATGGAAAGCGCGGTGCGCAGCACCTGCCCGCCTCCCTCGCCCATGCTGCCGTCGATTTCAAGCATGGAGCAAATTGGCTGACGAGGCTTTTTATTTGCCCCCTAGCGTGTTGTTCACCTCCCTATCCTTGCGGCCAATCTCACCAGCCCATAGGCGCCAAGGCAAACTCCAACTGCAAGCAGGGGCGCAATAACCGACAAATCAGGATAGTTTCCAGGGCCGGCCAGACTGGGGGGAAACGCGGCCGGGGAAGTGGAACCATCCGCTTCCCTCGTTGCAACCGCCGCAGCTGTCTGGTTGGAAGAAAAAGCCTCGGGCCGCCTCACCGAAAAATTCCTGCCAAAATGCTGCTGGTGGGAGAACCAATCCTCAACCAAAATCTCACTGCTAACCGCTCCCCGCCCCTGCGGCCAGCCGAACTGAAGGAAGAATGGAAGGTAGGCCGCATTTTTTTCCACCAGCTGGTAAGGCCGTACGCTCCCATCCCCCACGCTCACGTTCATGCCTTGGTTATCTGGCATGAATCGCGCCTCCACCACCTTTTCCCCGCAGCTTCCAGCACGCACGGAAAAGGAGTAGGGATAATTTTCCCCAAGCAGCTTCCCATCCGCATAAGCGGAGATTTTTGATGGCATTCTCCTCTCGAAAAGCAACACTTTCGCGCTTTCATTGCCCTCCAGCCTTGCCTGAAGAGGAGGGTTGAGCCAAAGCATTGAGTTTGGGCCAGTCTCCACCCAAAAATCCCTGTGCGCTTCAACCTCCTGCGCATATACTCGTGCTCCGGACTCAACAGTTTCCTGGCAGCCGCAAAACCTCCCCTCGCCATTCTCAACATTTTGGCATTGCATGGAATATGCCGCTTTCCTGAATTGGTAAGTTACCGCAATCCTGCCATTTACCCTTGCTGAAAGCAAGGCATACGCGCCATCAAGCTCAAACCCAGCAGTTCCATTCCCTTCCCTCCCAAGCTGCAAGCTCAACGGGTTTGGCCCGTTGGAAAAAAGCCCAACTTCCTGCTCATTGCCCAAATAGAAGTACCGCAGCATCCCCTCTTCAAATCTTGCGGCAGAAGGCGAATGCAGCAAGTACTGCCCCTGCGGGCATCCGCCTCCCCCCTCAATGGGAAAGGAAACGCTGTTTGGAAAAGAAGCCGAATAGCTCCAAAGGAGAGTTGCGTTGGATAAGTCTGAGGTGGCGTTGTTTGCCATCGGGATAAGCCCGACCAGCCTGGCTTCGGCAACTTCGAACGGATTTTCTGCAGTGGCCTGCCTGCCTTCCACTGCGCAAGAATTTTTCCCCCCAAGCAAGCTGCCCGCAATATTCCGGTTGTATCCCGACGCCTCCTCTATTTGGGAAACACCATGGTAGCAAGGCACGAGCGCGAAAAGGGCGATGAGCAACATCATCCCCCTCATGGCAGCACTTCCCCAATCTCCTTGCCATTTGCGGCAACCAGCCTCAGCTTGCCAAGCGACAGCGCCAGCTTTATCCTGGTGTTTTCCGCGCAGTTCTCACGAAGGGAGCGCGTGAAATCAGCACGGGACTTTTCAGAGTCAAAAACCACCACTCTTCCTTCTTTCCCAAGCCCGCCAAGAACGGATTGCTTGCTTGAAAATGCCATGAACTCGTAAGGGGAGCCCTCAACTTTCACCACCCCTTCCCTCTTGAATTTCAGCCCCTGCTCGAGCATTCGGTCATGCAGCTGCCTGAGGCAAAACAGCTGCTCTGATGAGAACCCCCCTGTTTCTTTGCAGGGGATGAACAGCCCACGATGCTCAAAAAATGCCCCCCTCGAGGCCAATTCCCTAAGCGCAGCGCTGGTGCTGTATCCATCAACTGCAAGCTTGCCCCCCTTTCCGATTCCCTCGACAAACGCGCTGCCTATCTCCTCCGCATAGCAGGGCAGGCGATGCCCCCCGTTTTTCCTGTCCGCCGCCTTCCATGCGCGCACAAGCTGCCCACCGCTCGCTTCCAACTCCTCCATCTTCCCCTGCGCCAATTCGGGGAAGGTTATGCAGCAAGTTGGTTTTTTCGGCCCCCTCAGAAGAATGAAGACCGCGGAGAGGAAAAGGGCGGCAGGGATGCCAAGCCTAAGGTAAGTTTCAGTCAGCCCATTTGGGTAAAACTCAAAGGGAACGCTATCTACCGCCCCGCCATGCTCGAAATTCAAGGTGTGCTTCCCGGCTGATGGGCCGGCATAGACCACAAGCGTCCCATTGGACGCAAAATAATCCCTGCCCTCCCCCCCATCTATCCAAGCCCTCACCTTGCCCTCGGCTGGCTTGCCCCCGAAGAATAGCCTAAATTCAAACCTCTCCCCCTGCTGCGAAACAGGAATCGCCTGCAAGCCAGCAACCTCCAAGTACGCAGAGGCATGGGGCCTGGAAAACTGGTCAAGCACCCTCACCACATATCTTCCTCCCCTGGTGATGGCAATGGGGAAACTGGAAACCCACCCCTCAGATATCTTCCCTCCTGAAATTTCGCCCCTTTGCGCCTCCTCTCCATTCAAGTAAGCCACTGCAAAAAATCGAAGCTCGCGTCCAACATCCTGCTGCCCGCCAAGGGAGAACTCAAACACTCCTGCCTTTCCGGAAACCAGCTGCGAGGGGCCCCTGAGGCTTCCTGGCAGCGATTCCATCCTTCCACTGTCAACAAACCTGCATTTCCCTTCCGCCACCAATACTGCCCTGCAGTAGGCCGTTTTCCCATCTACCATTATGGCAACCGTAATATTGCTTGTACCCAGCGCCTCCTTTGTCGTGTTCGCAGATGGGGGCAAAATTGCGGCAAAAGCGGCACTGCGGGCAGCTTCTTTCTCCTTGCCATGTTCAAGCAAAACAGCTTCAAACCACGCGCTTTTCCCCTGCCCGCTGATTTTGCCATCTTCAGATATCTGTCTCCCCTCAAGCGACTGCAGCACAACGAGCCTGTTGTTGGATCTAGAGAAGTTTTCCTGCAAATCCGCCAAGCCAACCGGCAGCGCTCCGGTTGGCGCAATGATGACCGAGTTGCTCTCACCCACGGCATCCTCCAAGCTGGCCCTGCGGGAGGAGAATCCGCAGGCTGAAAGCTCCCTCTCAACCTCCCGCGATAGCTCCTCCCCCACTCCTGGCACAGAAGCATGCCGTAGCACCAGCACATTCTGCGGTATCTGCTTTTCGCTGCAAAAGGCAGCAATTTCCCCTCTTGCTTGGGGGTAAGCGGCAAGCCCAAGCACCGCCATCCTCCCCGCTTGCGAATCCGCAATCTCGGAGGATGCCGTCCTGAATGAAATTATCGAAGAGTTATTTTCTTCATCCTGAACGCTCAAGGGCTCAGCCTGTGGAATCAGCAATAAGAAGGCAGCGGCAAGCGCCAGAAGCGCAAATCCCACCAGCTTGCGCATCAGGTGCAAATTCGCGGAGAAAGGATAAAACGGCTTTGGCTTGCATTTATATTAACAACCTCCCAAAAAAAATTTGGTGGAAACATGTTCATTTTTCAGACAATGACTGGCACCAAGGCGAAAGAGCAGTATATTGATTTAAGCAAAATCAAAGGGGTTTCCATCAACCAACCCAAGGGATACGAAACAGATATCGTAAAAGT
>CAYSQN010000021.1:0-341 GCA_964433305.1 Microcaldota archaeon
AATCCATTCCCTAAAGTAGCCAGTCACCACCCTGCCTACGATCCCGAACCTCTCAGTTCCAAGAGCCTCTGACAAATCCTGCTCCTTCCCGTCTGTCATCAGCTGTATGGTGGTGGCCCCAAAGTACTGCCTTCCAGCGGTTTTTTTGTTGAAAACAATGTCCCCATCCTCAAGGCCTGAAACAATCACGCTGTCCTCCATGCGCTTGTTTTGGTGGTCCAGCGCCCTAACTACCCTTACGGTTATGGTGGAATCAAACTCCATGGATTGCTCGCTTCTTCCGGTTTTATCCGGCACCAGGGCAAGCTCCTTGATAAGTTCATTTGCCATCAAAGCCATGG
>CAYSQN010000021.1:351-8613 GCA_964433305.1 Microcaldota archaeon
GAAAAGGAGCTGTCGCCTGCCGCAACTTCCACCACTTCCTTTCCCAAATCGTTGCATCCTGAAGTGCCAACAAGCAGCCCTGATACCAATACGCTTCTGGAAAGCCAACCCATAAAATCCATATCTTATGCTTTTAGAACACTTTATAATGCCTGCCCCTAAACCATCAGTTCCAGCACTCTCTTGAGGTCAGAGACATTCACAATGGGCTTGCCATAAGCATCAGTATCGTCATTTATCCTAGGGCACGCAGTGTTGATGTAGGCGTCAAAAGCCATGAAGTTCTGAAGAGAAATGGGATTGAGCTCATTTGCCACCAATACCATGGTTTTGCAGCCCTTTTTCTCAAGCAATTTCTTTGCCATGCGCGCACCAGTCATGTTTATCTGCCCGCATTTTGTCGAAACCAGTATGCCAAACACCTTTGCCTTGCTTGCAGCCAAAATAGAGCCATTCCTCTTCCTCTCCACTCTCCTAATCTCATCAGTTATCCAGTAAGAATCCCCAAGGTGCGGGTCGCAGCAAAGCACTGGTTTAGTAGAAGGTATGCCGGTGGGGTGGAACTTCCCCCCTCCAAAGTAGACAACCACATCCACGTCTTTCACATTCACTGCAGCATCCGAGTCGCAGCCCAGCACCTGCCCGGGGTGGCGAACATGCCCCCCTCCCATGCCAAGCTGCACCTTCAAGCCTTTCTCCTCAAAGTATGACTTCACCTTTTTGGAGTTCTGCAAATGCTGCACAGGAAAAGTAAGCGCCACTGTTGCAGCCCTCTCCTCCCCAAGCATGGCAACCCCCTTTCTCAGCACCTTCTCGGCAACTTCCCAGTCCAGCTCGGAAAAATAAGGCCTGTACTCAATCTCAAACTCGCTTTTTACCTTCATGAATTCGGCGTGCCCGTAATGGATTATCTTGTCTGCCTTGATGTTGCGCGCCTCATCCAGGCATATGTCGCAAGCCCCATAGCAAGGGGCAGCAGCTACAAAGACTTCGTGCCCCTGTGCCTCAAGTTTCGCAGCTTCCACCATGGCTTGCTGCTTGAGCCCTTCCGGGAACTGGATGATTACTCTCATGGCATGTTGAGTGGGCGATATGAATAAAAAAGAAGCTATGCGCGCTCTTCAGGAAGCCTTCTGTATGCTCACCATTTTGATAGTGAAAACAAGGCTTTTGCCAGCAAGCTCATGGTTGAAGTCCACTTTGGCAGTGCCGTTCTTTATCTCCGTGACAATGCCAGTGGCGCCGTTTGAGGAGGAAAGCATGCTTCCCACCTTCACTTCTGCGGAGTTCCCGATGTTCTCAATGGGGATGACCACCACCATGTCCTCCCGTCTGTTCCCGTATCCGTTCTCAGGGGTTATCTTCACGGTTTTCTCCTGCCCCTCGCTCATGCCAACTACGCCAGCATCAAAGCCTGCAATCATCTGCCCTGCCCCAACCTTGAACTCAAGGGGGGAGTAAGACGGGCGAAGCGGCAGCCCTGCTTTAGCAGCCTCGGCTTGCAGGCTCGTGTCAAAGACAGTGCCGTCCTCAAGCTTTCCAACATAGTCAACGCGAACGGTGTCTCCCTTTGCAGCAACTTTAGTTTGAGTTTTTGTAACCATATAATTCCCCCCATTAGTAGTAGTGTTTGCCTGGTTTGAAGCAGTAGTGGCGCATCCCGCGAAAAGAAGCGACAGTGCAACTAGCAGTATAGCCATCTTCATGTTCCCACCTCAATAATCCACGTTGCTCTTGTGCTCCTCTTCCTTGGGCACAAGCTGCCCAAGCCTTTTGAGCATGACTTTCATTTCAGCAGAGGCGACCACGCGGCGTGTCCGCTCAACGGCATCCGGGTTGACCGACATGGAAGTAATCCCGAACTCCACCAGCTTCTCGGCAAAGTCAGGGTAGACAGAGGGCGCCTGGCCGCAAAGCGAGCAAGTCACCTTCTTCTCCGCGCACACGCGCACCACCCGCTCAATGGCGCGCAGCACTGCATCGTTCCTCTCATCAAACCCTTCGGCAAGCGTGGCGTTGTCCCTGTCAATTCCCAATATCAATTGCGTCAAGTCATTGCTCCCAATGGAAACCCCGTCAATGCCCTCGTCGCAGAACTGGTCAATCAGAAACACCGTGGAGGGAACTTCCACCATAATCCACAGCTTGAAGTCGCGCGTGTGGTGCATGCCATGCTGGGCAAGCATTTCCTTTATGGCGCGAATCTCCCCAATCCTTCGGACAAACGGAAGCATTATCCACAGGTTCTTCATGCCATACTCCTCGCGCACCTTCTTGATGGCCTGCAGCTCAAGGGAGAAAACTTCGGGCTCGGCAATGTACCTTCCGCAGCCGCGGTAGCCCATCATGGGGTTGGCCTCATTGGGCTCGAACTCCTCTCCTCCTCTTAAGTTGCGGTACTCATTGGTCTTGAAGTCCGATGTCCTATACACCACTGGGCGAGGGTAGAAAGCAGTGACAAAAGTTCGCAGCTTCTCCGCAAGCTTGTCCACATACTCCTTGCCTCTCCCCTCCTTGAGCATCTTCTTGGGGTGCTCTCCAATGTCGCCCATCATGAACTCGGCGCGAAGCAAGCCGACCCCGTCGCAGGGCAGTTTGGAAATCTTTTCGGCAAGGTCCACTTCGGCCAAATTCACGTAAATTTTAGTGCCAGTAACTGGGACAGAAATGGAAGTTGGCGAAGCGCTTATGGCGCCACCAGCAGTTTCCTCCTTCTTCTGCTCAAGGCCGACATCCCCATCGTAAATTATGCCCCGGCTCGCATCAACCGTTATCAGCTGCCCTTCCTTGAGGGTCTGGGTGCCGTTTTTCGTCCCCACCACGCAGGGTATGCCCATCTCGCGGGAAACTATGGCGGCGTGGCAGGTCATGCCTCCCGAATTAGTAACTATTGCAACCGCTTTTTTCATGGCAGGCACGAAGTCGGGCGTGGTCATGTCAGTTACCAAGACATCTCCCTTCTCCATCCTCCCAATTTCCTTGGGGCCTGCCAATATCTTGACCTTGCCCATTCCTATTCCGGGCGAGGCGCCAAGGCCGCGCGCGATTATTTTCGCATCCTCCATTTTCCCGCCCTCCTTTTTTTGTGATGATGATTCAACTTTTTGTTCGACTTTAGGTGGAGATGGCTTGGGCTCCGCTGGAATGTTTTTCTCCTGCCCTGCAACAGCATTTACAGCCGCCCCGCTCTCATTCCCAATCGAGGGTATGCTTGCAAGAACAGCCGCCTCTCCCTTAAGGGTAGTAATGGGCCTTGACTGCACGATGAATATTTTCCCCTCGGCAACCGCCCACTCCATGTCCTGGGGCTTGCCGTAGTGCTGCTCAATTCGCTTGCCTACCTTGGCAAGCTCGATTATCTGCTGGTCGGTTATTTTCTGCCTTGACTGCATGTCCTCGCGTATAGTGACATTGGTGTTCGCATCATTCACCTTGGCAATCATCCACTCCTGCTTGGCAACATCCTTCACCTTAATCTGAAGGGAGTTCTTGTCCACAATATACCGGTCTGGCGTAACCGAGCCACTCACCACAATCTCGCCTAGCCCATAGGCGCCCTCAATTGCAATCTCATTTCTGTTCATGCTAACGGGGTCAACTGAAAACATCACGCCAGCTTTCTCGGACTGCACCATCATCTGCACCACTGCAGCCAGGCCCACCCTGAGGTGGTCGAACTTGTTGGTAGTCCTGTAATAGATGGAGCGCGGCTCGAAAAGCGACGCCCAGCACTCCTTGACCATCTGCACGCAGTTTTCCGCCCCCTTCACATTGAGGAAAGTGGACTGCTGGCCTGCAAAAGAAGCTTCGGGCAAATCCTCGGCAGTTGCCGAGCTTCGCACCGCGACATAGGGCTCCTTGCCCTGCTGCAAGTTCCTGTAGGAAGTGAGTATGTCGTTTCTCAGCTGCTGGGGTATTTCTCCCGACAGTATCCTTGTCTTGATAGTGTCGCTCGCGCGGGCAAGGGTGTCGGTGTTCTCCACATCCAAATCCGAGGTCATCTCCTTTATCGCCTCGTCAATCCTGTTGTGCTTTATGAAAAGGAAGTACGCGCCAGAGGTCACCACGAAGCCGGTCGGGACGGGAAAGCCATTCGCCGCCATCTCGCCCAAATTCGCGCCCTTGCCCCCCACTTCGGCAAGGTTGGATTTCCTAATCTCCGAGAACCACATGATGTTCTTCATAAACAGGCACCCCGTGCGGCGTCCGGAAGCTACTCCCACCCTCTTCCATCCGCCGCGTTGCCTCTAACACTCGCTATAAGTATTAAAAGGTTGTGAAGAAGGAAAACTGCGCGGGCCCGTAACTCAGCTTGGCCTAGAGTGTCTGGCTTTTAACCCTTTTTTCGCCTCCAGATGGGTACGGCGAAAAAAGCGTTCACGGAAAATGCGTTTTCCGAAAAAAGCGCCAACTCGATTGCAATTGTGCAATCAGACCAGCCTGAAGAAACCAGAAAGCCGTGGGTTCAAATGACAGCCCAAGGGGGGCTTGCCCCCCTTAGTCCGTCACCGCCCAAACCCCCCGATGAGTGCGGGTTTGAGGCTTTGAAAATCCCACCGGGCCCGCTACCTAAACCCCGGAGGGGGCAAGCCCCCTCCCTGGTTTTAGGTCTAATCCGGACCCTCCCCCCGATGTGTAAATATTTTGGCTGCTGATTATTATGGAAGAAAAATTCCCAGGAGTTTTTTTGGTCGATTACAAGCTTGCCACCAAAAACATTTCCCCGGGCTTCCGCGTCTACGGCGAAAAATTAGTGAAAGTAGATGAAGTGGAATACAGGCTCTGGGACCTGCACCGAAGCAAGCTTGCAGCTGCCATACACAAGGGGCTAAAGGAAATGCCCATCAAGCCAGGCGCAAGCGTGCTTTACCTTGGCGCGGCAACCGGCACCACCGCCTCGCACATTTCCGACATCGTAGGCGAGGACGGCGTGGTTTTCTGCGTGGAATTCGCCCAGCGCTCCATGCGCGACTTATTGCAGGTCTGCGAAAGAAAGCAAAACATGCTCCCGATAATGGGCGACGCCCGCCAGCCGCAGGATTATTCCGAGGGCATAGGCAAGGTGGACGTCATCTACCAGGACGTGGCGCAGCCCGACCAGGACAGCATCTTCATCAAGAACAGCCAGCTCTTTTTGGAAAAAGGTGGCTGGGGCATGATTGCCATCAAATCACAAAGCATTGACGTCACCAAGGAGCCGCGCATCATCTTCGAAAAATTCGTCTCAAGCGTGGGCAGTGAAATAGAAGTGTCCGACCAAATCAACCTCGCCCCCTACGACCTGGAGCACCTCTTCATCGCAGGCAGGAAAAAGTAGCCGCCCTTTTGGTTTTTATACATATCTCGAGAATCCCTAGCGTGGCTTCATTCAACTCTCTTTTGAAAGGGCAGGGGGCCACCGAATACCTGGTCCTGCTTGCAGTCGTTCTCATAATCGCGCTTGTCTCAATTTCCCTATTGGGCTTTTTCCCTGGGGTTGCGCTTGACTCAAGATTGGCGCAAAATCACGCTTATTGGTCAGGCCAGGCATACCCGGTCAGGATACATGAGGTTACCTTGGCCCCGATGTACGGGGGATACCCCAACACCTGCGGCTACCTTTTCTACACCGGATACCGCATGGCAATCCAAAACATGCTGGCGGATACCATAACGGTAGAGGACATCTGCTTCCCTGGAAATGATGCGCAATGCTCCAACGCAAGCGCCCAGCTTATCTGCAATTCATTGCCCTTTTCGAGTTTTCCCACCCCTATCAAGCTTGCCCCTGGGGAAAAGAAAACAGTGGATGTGCTGGATTATTCCGTCCCATTCCTGACTCCGGGCTGCGATACGAGCAAAAACATCATTTATGAGAAGGAGGTAAAGATAGTGTATTACTCTCCATACGGGGTAAGGAACGTGCAAATCGGCTCCAAGCCCCTGATTTTCCGCTGCGAGTATGAAAACCAATAAGCGGGATTGGCTGCGGCAAGAGGGGCAGTATTTTATTGCCGCCCCGCCCAATCCTCCCATGGCATGGGGGGCATTGATAGCGCTTTTCCTTTCAATTGCGGCAGCTCTGGTCATTTACGCCGTCATCAAGAAACTCTGGCCTCTTTTTGTAAACGGCGTATTGGGGGTCGCAGCCTTCTGGCTCCTTTCCTACTTCCACATCATTTCCGTCCCCATCGACTGGATAACCTTCCTCATCTGTGCAATAGGCGGGGTTTTCGGGGTGGGGGTAGTAATACTCCTGGTCGCATTGGGGGTTCCCCTCTGAGGCTGCTTTTATGAAACCTATCCTGTTCGCGCTTCCCCTATTGCTCCTTTTCGGCTGCCTGGGCCCGCTTCCAATCGGGCAATACGGCAGCGCCCATGAGCACGCGGACTTCAAGGTTTACATCGATGGAAAAGCATTCGACTTCACTTTGGAAAAGTACCAGTCCCCGCTAGGGAGCGGGCAGGGGGAGGAGAACTGCGGCATGGACACCTCCAGGCTCGCGCACCTCCACAACGGGGACGGCGACATCGCGCACAAGCACGCCACTGGCGTCACCTGGTCGTACTTCTTCTCCACGCTTGGCATGAACTTCACCAGCTCCTGCCTCACGCTTGACACCGGGGAAAAATACTGCAATTCGCAGGAAAAAAGGTGGAAGTTTTTCGTGAACAGGGCAGAGGTGGGCAACTTGCCGGAAGATGAAATCCACGATTTGGACCAGGCGCTTTTCACCTATGGCGCGCTCGAGGGGCAGCTAAAAGCCCAGCTCGACTCGGTAACCTCAAAATCATTCGCGCAGGACACCGAGGGCTCCTGCGCGCCCCATCCGAAAGAAGAAAACTCAACTGGGCAATCCAATTCCAATGAAACGAACCATTCTTCCTGAGGGCAAATTCTTGAGCTGCCTCTCCTGCCCATTTCCCGCCCAGCTTGCGCCCCTCGCTGCGCTCAGCCGCTGCGGTTTTCCGTCCAATTCTGGAGCTCCCCCTGGAGCCCCTGGCTGATTTCCACTATCCCAAAAAACATCCGCTTCCCCTCAGGCTTCCCAATCACCACCAGGGGCACCACCCTAGAGGAATTGGAAAGGCTGTTCTCAAGCGCCATGCTGTCAAATGCGCCATACCCCTCAAGGCTTAGCACATCAAACGCATGCCACTGGCTGCCATTGGCGTACTCCGATTGCAGCTCCCTGATTTTCGGGGACAGGCTGTTGGAAAACGGGCAAAGCGGGGAAAAGTAATAGTCCACCTGAAGCTTGGAGGGGTCGTACTCCTCCTCAGTTGCGTTTGCCATTCCGCTTTCATTTTTCCCGTCCGTTGCATTCTGCGGCAGGCTCACCGGAGTTGCCCCAACCGCCAAGGCGGTGAGGTTTTCTTTGGGTTCACCCGTAATATTTTTCTCCGGGGCAACCGCCCTGCCTTCCGTCTCTTTTGCTTTGAGGGGAACGGGCGGCACTTTTGCGGGCAGGGGCGGCAAGGCTTCCTGAAGGCATCCGGACAAAAGCGCCAACGCGCATGCGACTGCAAAAACAATCTTCATAAGGCACCCCTAAGCCGAGTTTCTCCTCTGCATCTCAAACATCCTGATGATTTCCCCAGTGGTGGTGATATCCCCCACCCCCTTGTCCTCCCGCAGCGAAAGCATCCTCGGGAAGCGAAGGGCGTAGCCCCGCTCCCCAACCATTCCGCAGGTGTGCATGGGGGACAAGGTTATCTCGTCCGCCCCCACGCTGATGACATGCTTGGGCTGCACCCAAAAGTCCGGCTCCAACTTGGAGTTCACACCCTTGGGCTTCCCTCCCACCCTTATCTTGTCAAGCATTTCCTGGAAAGTTTTCATATCATCCTCTGAAAATCCGCTCCCAATCTTGGCAACCGTCTCAAGCTCGCCGGTCTGCTCGTTTTGCACGCAGGCAAGCAGCCCCCCGAACTCGAACTTCTGCCTTTCCCCCTTGCCCAAGTAATAGCCCACAATCGCCACATCCACGCTGTCCGCCATCTCCCCATATGACTTCTTCAGCTTTATCCAGGCGAATTTCCTTGCCCCGGCGACATAGGGCTGCCCCAAATCCTTCGCTATTATCCCCTCAAGCCCCCGGCTGAGGCAGGACTGGAAAAATTCCTCCAGCTTCTTCGGGCTGTCGGTGATTATCTGCTCCGAGGGAACTAGGGTTTTGAAGCCCTTCAGGAGCCTTTGGGCAATGGCCCGCCTTAGCGCATACTTCTCAAGGGTCAGGTCCTTCCCGTCAAGGTACATTATGTCAAAAACGAACAGGCGCA
>CAYSQN010000022.1:0-8505 GCA_964433305.1 Microcaldota archaeon
ATGCAGTAGTTTTCAGAGGAGCAAAGCTGCCCGCCGATGAATTCGTAATTGGGATTTTTCAGCGCTATGAAGTGCGTTTTCCTCTCAAAAAGCGGCATGTTGTCGCGGAACATGTCGGCAAACTCAAGCGCGTGCTCGCGGGCGTGCGAGAGCGTGTGCGCCATCTCGTGCGCCTGCTCGTTGGTAATTGCCTTGGAAAATCCGCCCACTTGGGGATAGGGCGCGTGCACCGCGCGGCCTGCCACCAGCTTGGAAAGCTCGTTTCCGGCGGATTTCACCTCAAGGGCTTTTTCAACCAAGCCCTTGTCCCTGTCCGCAAGCTCCAAAATCGAGTCTGTGTTTGTGATATCTGGAAGGCAGAAGATGTACAGGTGCATGGCGTGGTCGCGAATCATCAGCCCGTCATTGGTGAGGTGCCGCAGCGCCATGGTCTGCTCAGATGGTATTACGCCCATGGCATTCTCCACCGCCTGTATGCAGCAGGTGAGATGCGCAATCGAGCAGGTGCCGCATATCCTTGAGACCAGTTGGGCAACCGCCAATGCGCTCTTGCCCCTCACCCCCTGGGTGAAAAAGCGCTTGCTCTCCGAAATTTTGAGGTGCGCGTGCTGCACCTTGCCATCCTTCACGCGGACTTCCAGGTCGGTATGCCCCTCGATTTTTGAGAGGTGGTCGATGTCGATGTCAAATTCCCCGCCCTTGTGCATGCGAATCACCGCTTACTTTATGTTGAACTCTGCGAACAGCTTGCCTAGCGTGTCCAGGAACATCTTCTCGTCCATCGGGCACCCCGGGACAGAATAATCCACCTTCACCACGTCCTTTACCGTCCTTACCTTTTCAAGATGGCCAAAGCGCTCCACCACAAGCTCTATCTCCTTGAGGCGCGCCTCATCGAACTGGTTGCGCTGGGCTGAGGGCGACCCGATGCAGGCGCAGGAGCCCACCGCCACGATGCGCTTGCTTTTCGCCCGTATCTCCTTCACCAGCGCCTCTTCCTCCTGCGTGGCTATGGCGCCTTCCACAAAAGTGACGTCCGAGCCCTCAAATGAGTTGCCCCTGCTTTTGAGGAATTTGCAGAACTTGAAGTCTATCTTTCCCTTCCAGTCAAAGAAGTGCTGGTTTAGCATCTCCACGAAAATAATTGTGGAGTCCTCGCAGCAGGCAAAGGTTATCCAGGAAACCGCAAGCTTGCTTCCCATGTGTTGGGAGGCGAAGCTCATGCTTATAAAATAAAATGCAGCATGCGAGCCTATGGAAATGGGAAGGGGGGAGGCTCTTGCCTACCTTGCCGCGCTTGCCAGCGGCCTGTCGGTTTTTGCCAATTCATACGGAGTGGTCACCATGGACGCCACTGCCTACACGCTTGTGAAAAATGCGCTTGTGGCTGCCATCCTTGCCTCAATCGCATTGTCTGCCGGAAAATGGCGCGAGTTTTTTGGGCTGCGTGCGAAGCAGCTCTTGATGCTGCTTTTTATAGGGGTGGTGGGCGGCGGAGTGGCATTCGCGCTTTACTTCAACGGCCTTGCAATGACGGGAGGGGCAGTGGGCTCGTTCCTCTACAGGCTGCTGTTCGTTTTCGCCTCGGTGATTGCAATTGGCGCGCTTCGGGAGAAGTTCGACTGGAAACTTGCTGCCGGAGCGCTTGCGATAATTGCAGGCAACTTCATCCTGCTTGGCGGGGCGGCAATTACGCTTTCAGAAGGCGCGCTCCTGGTACTTATGGCAACTGCACTTTGGGCCTGCGAGTACGCGGTGAGCAAGAAGGCTCTTGAAGGGCTTTCCCCGACCACGGTTGCATCTGCAAGGATGGGGATTGGGGCAGTGGTGCTGCTTGCCATTTTGGCGTTGCAGGGCAAGGCTGGAACGCTTGCCGCGGTGCCTTCCGTTTCTTGGCTGTGGATTGCAGTGGCGGTTGGCTTCCTTACGCTGTTCACGACACTTTGGTATTCTGCCCTCAAGAGCATCAGCCTCATTTCCGCAACCGCCGCGCTTGCGCTGGGCGGCCCGGTTTCCGCACTTCTTTCCTTCGCCTTTGCAGGAAAAGAGCTCACCCTGGCACAGGCAGGCGGCTTCCTGCTTCTTGCGGCTGGCGCGGTCTTTATTGTGGGCGCGGCGCGGACGCTTGCCGCATTTTACTACTTATCACAGAAAAGCAAGGCGCTTTTCAGGCTAAAGTGAGCAAAGGGAGAGGAAACGGCATACTCTGCGTTTGCTGGATTTCGAGCAAGGAACAGGTGCTGCCTCTTGCAATGTTGAAGGCGAAGCTAATGGAAGATGGAAGGAAAGGAATTGCTGTTTTGCAGGGTGCGCGCATGGATGGAGTGGAGATGTCCGCAAGGTTTGCCCTTCCCCCAAACTCGCGCTCTTACTGCGGAGTGGGCTCGTTTGCAGAAACTTTCGCGCGCTACGTTGGGAAGAAAAGCCGGGCGAACCGCCTCGCGCTTGAAAAATCACTAAGCTCGTTTCGGGCGCATTATGCCTACCTTCGGTTGATTGCGAGGAAAAATGGCAGGAAGGCGTTTGACTATGAAGTTTCCGAGGCGCTCTGGCTGGGGAACGGGCTGCTTGGCAAGGTGAAGCCGGAGGATTTGGCAGGCACGATAACTGGGAGTTTTGTTGGGGAAGGGATGTTTTCCCCTGAGAGGGCACAGGGGGTTTCCCGCAGCGTTTCGGGGCGGTTTTTGGCACACCACACCTTCCATGTGCTGCATTTGCACACCATCACCGGTGTGATAGCCCCAACCGTTGCCAATGCGGACAAGTGCAGGGTTTCGTGGGGAAAGGTGCTTAGGGCGGGCAAGAAGTGGGTAGAGGTGCGCACACAAAAATTGGCTAGGAGAAATGGGAAGCTGGTGCTTTTGCCTTGCAGGAGAAGGTGGAGGACTTCCTGCGCGGGAATTCCCCTTGTGCCGCGCGCGAAAAAAGGAAACGTTGTTGCCGCGCACTGGGGCGTGGCAGTGATGAAAATTACCGCGAGGCAGTGTGCATGGCTGAAGCGCGCCACTTTGCGCAACATGGCTGCGGAAAATTCTTTGGTTAGATGACTTGGTTTTATTTTAGCCCTCATTGCGCCTGGAAGTTGGGAGGCGCCCTCGCAGTTGCGCCTGAACCATTTATTGCACCCCAAACAGCATCATTGCCCCGTAAGCCACGCTTATGCAACCGACCGTCAGGTTGACTGCGGAAACAAGGCGCTGCCTTGGCATTTTCAGCAGAGGGTAGGTGAAAAGAATGCTGAATGCCACCATGCCAAGCACCACCCCAAATGAGAATATTGCCACGCCAAACACCATGTCCGCAAGCGTGGAGAGCCCAAGCGAAGCGGTAAGGAGCAGCAACAGCTCATCGTTGCTTGCCAGCCCGTGCACTATGCCTATGCCGAACATATGCTTGTGCGTGTGGCTTTCGTTGTCCTTGGCAAGATGCAAATGCCAATGGATGTGGGATATGCCATCATGGCTGTGCGTGTGGGCATGGAAAGCCCTGGACTTCCAAATGCTTATGATGCCAATGAAGATGAGCATGAGGGCAACGGCAAGCTCCATCTTCCCCAATATCAATGAGAGGAACTCCTGCTTGAAGGTGAACAAAAGCGCGGTGATGACAGCGGCAGTGAGCATGTGTCCGGCTGCCCAGCTCACGGACATCCTGGCTGCCTTGGCAAGTGATTTTGCGCCTGAGAGAAGGTTGGAAACCGCAACCAGATGGTCGGCGTCAAAGCTGTGCTTTATGCCAAGCGCAAGGGCAAGCAGGGCAAACTCAAACATGGAATGTGGAGGGAATGCAGGGTATAAAATTGTAGGCGCTCCTTGTTGCGAGGCAGGTGATGAAATTTGTTTTGCCAGGCTAGCCAAGCAGGTTGTAGATGCTGCGCTCCACCTTGTGCTTTACCTTAAGCTCGGAAACAAGCGCGCTTTGGAGCTCTTTTTTCACCTGCATGAACTTTTCCCTGCCCACCACCACGTTGCCAACCGCGTATTGAAGGTTCTTCACGTTGAAGCACAAGATGCAGTCCTGGAGGTTCTCACAGTTGTGGCAGAAGTAGGAGTAGCTGCAGCTGTTGCAACTTTCCATCTCCAGGCAGCAGGAGAGCTTGCTTGACTGGTAGCAGTTGATGCACAGTTTGGAGTAGAAAGTGCGGTATAATCCAAAGGAGCTCTCCGAAAAGTCGCTCCAGGAGGAATACGCCAGGCACTTGTTGTTGAATGAGGCGAGCACCCGGTAGGAATGCAGCAGGTTCCTGAAAAAAGTGCATTGCTCGTTGTCGAAATTATCCCCTTCCTGGAAATCCACCACGTAACTTGTTTGCAAATCCATTTTCTTTTTCATGGACTGGACGGTTTCCTGCCCAGCAATTGCCAGCTTCTGCATGCCTATTGCATCGAAATCTTCCGGCGGGCGAACCCTGCTGTTGGGAACCTTCTTCAAAATCCCCCCGTAATCTGGAACAATCAGAGTTTTGCCTTTGCACTTCACCAGTCTCCCCAGAGGCACGTGGCGGCACAGCCAGCCTTCGTATTTTTCCAGTTGCCCTAGAGGCTGGCTGAAGAGGAGTTGGCACGTTTTGTCAAAGGTTTCCTGAAGTTTTTTCATTTTTTCCCTCATTGAATCAGATGCGGAAGCGACTTTTTCTTTTGCAGCTCCTCTTCCATCTGCTGCACAAGTGAGAAGCGCAGAGCTTCGTATTTTTCGCTGGTGAATTGATTGTTGCCGATTAGGAATTTCTTGGAGACCTGGTTGAAGGAAAACATGCAGTTCTGGCAGTTTTTCAGGTAGTAGCAGTAGTACAGGTCGCTTGAGTGGTATGCCATGCCGCATTCGAAGGCGCGGGTCAGGTTCGAGTGCTCGCTGGTCCCTATGCAAAAGGTGCTGTCACCCACAGAGGAGCAGCCGAAAAGGTATTTGGAGTTGATGACCAAATCGGAGAGGGCGATATATTCGCCTTTCATGATGTCGTGAGACCTGTAGATGAAAGAGGAGTCGAAGATGTTGTCGAACACTTCGTTGCGCTGGGAGTTGCCAAACGCCTTGCTGCCGCAGTAGTACGCTATTTCCTCTGATGCGCGGGAGAGGGAATCCATATCCTTGATGTCATCGATGTCAACCTTGGCTTTCCTAAGTTTTGCCTGCTCGGAAAGTAGCAGGAACTTGCCTTCTGGCCTGTATGGAGAAGAGTAATAGACTTCTTTGCCGCTGAGGGTACTTTTGGATGCTTTCAAACTGTTGGCATAATGGGAGAGGAACGGCTCAAAGTCCGAAAGAGCGCCCACTTCGGTCTTGAGGAGAACCCTGCAGGCTGCGCGCCAGTTCTTGTCCATAGTTGCGTAAAGGGGGCTTTTTTCCATAGTATTGCCTGGTGAGTGTTTTAGCCAAAAACTTCATTTAATCCTATCTGAGAAAGAGAGACGCTTGGCTGTTGCAAAAAAGTACCGGCAAGGAGGTCTGCGATTGTTTTTAAGCGCCCTTTCGGGAATGGTTTTAAAGCCGGGGGAGCAAATTATGCCAATGGGAAAATACACGGTGGTCGTCGAGAAAGGCAAGGATGGCTACTTCATAGGAGAGGTATTGGAGCTCCCCGGCTGCCACACACAGGCAAGGACGCTTGAGCAGCTTGACGAGCGGATGCGCGAGGCGATTTCCCTCTATGTTGAGGAAAACGCGCCTGCTTTGAGAAAATCTTCCTTTGTTGGAGTGCGGCATCTTGAGGTGTGAGCCGTGCCAAAATTACCACTTTTGAGTGCTGACCAACTCATCACAGTCATTGAAAAAATAGGATTTTTATTCTTGAGGCAGAAAGGAAGCCATATGCTTTTCGCCCATCCAGATGGAAGGACCACGCTGGTGCCCAACCACCCTGGAGAAGAAATAGATAGGGGGCTTTTGAACAAGATTGTGAAGAAGGATTTGAAGATTAAAAGAGAGGAATTTCTATCTTTGCTTGAGTAGGAAACCACCGGCAAGGCACCCTGCTCGCATTTTTAAACAAGCCAAGCCCCATCTAGTTTGCTAAATTTCACCAAACTGCCCTGCGTGGGAACGCAAGGCTGACAAGAAATTAGCGGAGTGAAAACATGAAAAAATCTGGCGAGGGTGAAATGCCAGAAAGAGAGGAAACATCTTCTTTTTCTGGTGCTGAGGCAGTGCAAGGTGTGGGGGAAGCAGGCAAGGGCCCTGGAGAGAGGCCTGACTTCAAGGTGGTCCAGGCAGAGTATGACACGCGCATTGGCAAGACCATCTTCAAGGATGTTGGAGCCATGTGGAAGAACACCAGCAGGAGCGGCAATGACTTTTACACCATGAAAATCGGCAAGCTCAAGCTGTTGGTGTTCCCCAACAGAAAGGAATAGGTGGTTTGAATGGCGAAAAAAAAGGAGAGCGATATTATGGCTGAGGAACCTGTGGAAAAAAAGAAAATCATAGTGAAGGAGCTTGAGGACCTCCCCGGAGTGGGCGAGGTATCGGCTGAGAAGCTGAGGCGCGCTGGCTACGATTTGGAGAAGATTGCCGCAAGCTCGCCCCACGAGCTGGATGAGATAACCGAAATAGGGGTGGAGGTTGCCAAGAAGGCGATTGCCGCGGCGCGCGACTCCCTGGAGATGGGCTACGAGAGCGCGGACAAAATACTTGAGCGCAGGAAAAGCATTGGCAGGATTACCACCGGCTCAAAGGAGCTGGATGCGCTCATCGGCGGGGGAGTGGAGACCATGTCCATCACCGAATGCTACGGGAAGTTTTCCTCTGGAAAAAGCCAGATTGGCTTCCAATTGTCCTTAAATGTGCAGCGGTCGCCCGAGCAGGGAGGGCTTGGCGGCAACACGCTTTTTGTGGACACTGAGAGCACCTTCAGGCCTGAGAGGATAAAGCAGCTTGCTGAAAGCGCTGGGATGGACTCGGAGGAGGCGCTCAAGCACATCTTCGTTGCCAAGGCAGTCAACTCCGACCACCAGATGGTGCTTATTGACAAGGCAGAGGAGATGATAAAGGAGCACAACGTGCGGCTCATCGTGGTTGACTCCATGACCGCGCACTTCCGTGCGGATTATATTGGAAGAGGCGCGCTTGGGGACAGGCAGCAGAAGCTCAACAAGCACGTGCATGCGCTCCAGAAGCTTGCAGACAAGTTCAACATCGCCGTTTACATCACCAACCAAGTGATGGACAACCCTGGCATAATGTTCGGCGACCCGACCACGCCCATTGGCGGCCATGTGCTTGCGCACGCCGCCACCTACAGGATATACCTGAGGAAAGGCAAGGAGGAGAAGAGGATTGCGCGCCTGGTGGATTCCCCAAACATGCCTGAAGGAGAATGTGTGTTTAAGGTGACCCCGAAGGGAATTGCAGACTGAGAGGGAGTATTCCCTTCTCTTTTTTTATTTTTTTCCAGATTTTCTATTTTTCTTTTATTTTCTACTTTTCCTAGCTACACTTCCGACCACTTTTTTATTACCTTCCATGCAGGAAAGAGGGGGAAGTGGAACCATGAATGCGGTGAAAATAATGGGCTGCCATACTGCGGCTGCGATAAAGAAGCTGGAACTCCCTCCTTTTCAGATCAATTGCGGCTCGCGCACAAGGCCCTTGGATGCCATAGAGGTGCTGCAGCTTGAGAAAGTGAAGCGTCACGACGTTGAATTCGATGGAAAATTCATAGGGAGGGTGGTGCTAGTCGAGGGAGACTACCACTATGGAACAGGAAAATCCGGCACCCACGCAAAAGACGGCATGGTGCGGATAGTGATATATGAAACAGAAATGGGCATGGCAGCAGATGAAATCATATCCAAGGAAATGATTGCTTGCACCAAGATGGAAAGAATCGGCGTGCACCCTGGCCTGGTGCAAATCCGCGTGGGAACCTCAGGCGGGATAAACAGCATGGGGTTCGAAGCCCCGGTAATCAAGCTGGGGGACATAGTGGTTGCCAATGCCAATGTGGGCTTCTCAGGAACGGTGCTGCAATCGTTTGGATATACTCCGCTAATAGATTGGGCTAAGGCTTCCACTCAAAGCGAGCAGGAGGCACAGGAATTCCTCGCCTGCTGGCAGGGGCTTGGCGGAAAAATCACTGGTGATGGAAAATATCTTGTGAATTACAACAGCCCGGCAGTGGTTGATGCTGCGGTCAAGGCGGCGGCAGAATGGGGAGTGAGGGTGCATTCGGGAGGATGCTTCTCAAAGGATAGTTTGTACATGGAAGGCAATGAGGAGAAAGTTGCGGCATTGCGCACTGCTTACAAGGATGTCGCCGGCAGCATCATTGTAACTGAGATGGAACAGCTGGCTAACGCGGCGATTGCGATGGAACACGGAAAGAAGTACGGAAACGCCGTGCATACCGGTGCAGTGCTTGCAGTTATTGGAGCGCTGCCGGGTGAAGGCTTCCCGGAGGAGGGCAACGAGCAGCAGGCGAAACAAGCCGCAGAGGCCGAAAAAAACGCACTGAAAGTTGCAGCAGACGCACTTGGGATAATGAAAGAGAGGATTGCGGAGCACCTTCTT
>CAYSQN010000023.1:0-8311 GCA_964433305.1 Microcaldota archaeon
AAAGCTCGGAGAGGGTCGACTGGTGGTTGGGGGTTTCGACAATGATTTCGTGGCGGCCGTAGGCTTTGCTGCTCAATGAGTCAAAGGCGGGGAACTTGTTTGGGAAGGCGCGAACCTCCCAGCCTGAGCCAGTTGCCACTCTGTCGATTTCGGGGGGAGTGAGGTGCTCGTTGCCAGGGCAGAAGAAGCATTTTTCTGGAGGGGTGGACTTGGCGGGTTTGTGGAGCTGGCTGTGCTCGTGGGGGCGGTTTTTCCTGATGGAAGTCAGCACCACCCACCGGCCCAAAATGTCCTTTTGCAGCTCGTTTTTAATTTCAGAGTCCGCCATGCCATCACCATCTTTGGAACGCCTGTTGTTTGGCTCATGCACTGTTCCAATTAAAGGAAAGCTTCCACGTCCTGCTTCTTTTTTGATGAGTCCTCCTCGAAGCGTTTTGCAAGCAATTCGAGGTCCTTGCCCTTTGAAGAAAACTCCGAGCGGCGATGGCGGATTTTGACGAAAACCGGAGCGCCTACCGCCTCACCCACCACGAGGGCTTCTCCCACCCGCAGCGTAGTGATGGAGTCAAGCATCGCCTTGTCTATCCCTTCGCAGGACTTCCCGACATGGTCTATGTCAAATGGGTTGGTCATGCGAAGTATGATGTTGGTGTTGCATTGCGAAAGCGCGGTGGTGGACAGCTGCACCGGCCGCTGGGAGATGAGGCAGAGGCAGGCGCCGAACTTCCTGCCCTCCCGCGCAATTGCGATTATGGGGGACTTGGAAAGCGCCTGCTCCTTTTGCGCCTTCTCCGGGGCGAAGTTGTGAGCTTCCTCCACCACCAGCAGGAAGGGCGGCGCCTTCTCCTTTTTGCGCATGGAAAAAAGCTTGCGGCACAGGTAGGAGACGAGGATCTGCTTCCTGCGGGGGTTCTCTATTTCGGAAAAATCAAAGACCACCAGCTTGCCAGGCGCGAGCAGCCCTTCAAGCTTGGGGGTGTCGGAGGTGCCCACTATCCGAAGCGAGTTGAGCTCGGAAAGCCAGGCCATGAGCGGGCGCTTGATGTTCTCCTTTTTCTTGTCCGCCATTTCCGCCTCAATCCTGCCGATGAGGTCCTGCAAGGAGAAAACTTCCTGCTTCTCCTTCATCTCGCGGCGCATGGACTCCATTATGGGGACAAGCTCCCGGTAAGCAGTGGAGGACATTTGGGGGAGCCACTCGCGAAGCATGGATGGGGAAACCCGGCGGAAGCTTATGCGGAATTTCTTGGTGGAAACCACTTCCACCGCCTTGGAGTACTGCGTCTGGCGGAAGCCGGTGTACTCGCCGTGGCTGTCAATCACCGCAACCGCCATCCTGCCAAGGGACGCTTTCCGGTCAAGCATCTCCTCGATGAGAACCGAAGTGAAGTATGACTTGCCGCTGCCGGACATCGCAAGGATTGCCAGGTGCTTTTGCAGTAGCCTCCCCATGGACAGCTTTGCCTCCAGGGAATGGTGCTGCAGCGTGCCAAGGCACAGCCCGTTGTCATCCAGGCGCAGGAATTTTTTCAGAAGCGCCTCCTCTGCTTCCACTACCTTGCTCCCGGGGGAAACCGGGAAGGTGGAGCGGCGCATATTGCCCTCCTCGAAAATGCCATGCAATCGCACGCTTGCCACGGTGTACTCCCATTCCGCAGTTGGGAAGGATTCGGAGATGGGGCCGGAGCGCTCGTATTCCGCGACCGACTCCGCGCGCTCGAAATAGCGGTTGGCGCGCGTGATTTCCGCCACAGCCCCAAGGGCAAAGCCGGAGCCCAGCTTCACCTTCACGAACTGCCCCTTGCGAACCGCGTTGCTGCTTATCACGAATGAAAAGAATGAGGTGGTCGGCCCCTCAAGGGTGGAGATAACCGTGCCAAGCTCGCCTTGTTCCATTATTTTGCTTCAGCCGATTAACCTTATAAAATAAGGCTGAACAAGATTGATGGTGCAACGCATGCCAAAAGAAGAGCTGCCATTTTTTGCGCGATACTCGCTTTCCCGGAATCTTTCAGAGCACACAGGCGAGCTTTCCTGGGAAACCGTGGCCACCCTTTCGGTGGACTTGCATTCCAAGGCAAAGGACCGGGCAAGCGAGGTGAAGAAAGCCCTCAAGGAGCTGCAGATGTCCAGGCTCCTTCTGCTTGACCGGATACGCCATTGCACCGCGGGGGGGAAGGCCGACCCCAAGCTTTTGGTTGAAACCCTCAGGCTCATCCGAAGAACGGAGGAGATAGCCCACAAGTATGAGCTTGACTTGGGTGAATTCTCGGCGTTCATGTCCCTTGTTTCCGAAAAGCTCAAGCGGGAGAAGCTGGCGCGCCATGAGGTGCTGCACCCTGCCACCATAGGGGAGGAGTTGGCGGCGTTCAAGATGAGAAGCGAGGAGCCGACCAGGGGGAGGGGGGAGGCTAAGGCGAGGAAGCGGGGCAGGATAGCTGGCGGGAAAAAATAGGCGGAATGAGATAATCGCAGTGGGCGTGTATTCATGGTTTCAAAAGGAAGAAATGGAGCTGGAGATGGCAACGCACCCCAGGCCCAAAAAAAAGTCTATTCATTCGAAAAGGGCAAGCTTGTTTTTGAGGGGAAATATTTTTCCCCGTCCATCAGGACCTTTGCGCAGATGAGGCCGACCCTTGCCTCAAACGACGACTGCTTGTCCCCTGAAACCCCCATCTATTACATGTACCGGGAGGTAAAAAGATTTTTCACCATCCGCTATGACATTACCCGCGTGATGCCGCTCTCCCTTTGCGGTGAAAAGTCCAAGACATTCGGGCACACTCACCCCTGCTCAGCGAGGGGAGGCGCCTGCTGGCCCGAAGTTTATGAAGTGTTGTCTGGAAGCGCGCACTTCCTATTGCAGAAAATATCAAAGTCGGGGGTGCAAGACGCGGTGCTGCTTTCGGCAAAAAAAGGGGACTGTTTCCTGGTGCCGCCAGGCTACGGGCACGTCACCATAAACTCAGGGAAGGGGGAGCTGGTGCTTGCCAACCTGGTTTCCGACGGCTTTGAGGCGGACTATTCGATGTTTGCCAATCTTCGCGGCGCATGCTTTTACGAAATGGATGACGGGAGGCTCTTGAGGAACCAAAATTATGGAAGCGGCTTTGAGATGCGGCAGGAGAATGCGGTCAAATTTTCCAGCCAGTTCGGGGTTTATGCCCCATTTGCGAAAAAATCCCTTCTTGAAGCGGCAAAGGAATATGCCGACATAGAATTCCTTGCCAAGCCTGAGACTTTCTACTGAGCTGTTTTGCGTTTCTTGCAGTGCGATTGGCCGGAAACTTCCTGCTTCAAGCCAAGCATTACTTTGCCCCTAGCTTCCCGCGAGCAAACTGCGGAGAGCCGCCCCCTTTCCCGCCGTGGGATTTGAGGAGCTCCACTGCGCTGTGCACGCTTCCGGGAGGGGAGGCAGCCACGATGAATCCGTCAAGAGTGGAAACCACTGATGCAAAGCCTGCGGCTGAGAGCTTGGCGCAGATTTCCTCCGCCAATTTCTGGGTGTAAGGCGCGTTTTCCAATTCGATAAGGGACTTGCCCTCTTTCTTGGCGTACATCTGCGCGTTGTCCGAGATGGCGTGCGCAAGGAGCGACTGGAGTTTTTCGATTTCCTTGCCCCGCTCCTTCCACTCGTTGAAAAACCGCAAGGCGGTTGCCTTGAGCTGGTCCTCCGGGACACAAAGCGCTTCTGCAGCCTCGCGAAGCAGCCTTTCCCTTTCCTGAATATGTTTTACGGCTTCTGGGCCGGATTTTATCACCACGCGCTCCACCCCATCCTGCACTCCCTCGCGCTTGGCTATTTTTATCAGCCCAAGCTCGCTTGTGCTTTTGTTGTAATTGTGAGTGCCACCGCATGCTTCGTGGTCTATGCCCCCTATTGACACCACCCGAAGCTCCTTCCCCGGCACCGCGCCGCCCTGGTAAAGCCTGAAGCCGTATCGCTTCTCGGCCTCGTTCCTTCCAAGCACCTGCGTGCTGATGGGCAATTTGTCAGCCACGTACTTGTTGGCAAGCAGTTCGATTCTCTCAAGCTCGTCCCAGGTGATTTTCCTGTAGTGGGTAAGGTCTATGTGGGCCTTGTGCTCGTCCTTGTAGGAGCCTGCCTGCCAGATGTGGCTGCCAAGCACCATCCGCGCACAGGCGTTTATCAGGTGTATCGAAGTGTGATGCCTGGCTATCTGCTTCCTTCGTTCCCCATCCACAATCCCGTGCACCGTCTGCCCTGCCAGAAACGAGGAGGCATGCTCCACCTCGTGGAGGATTACCCCTTTTTCCTTCTGGACGTTTGCGACTTTTTTCCCATCAAGCGTGCCTATGTCGTAAATCTGCCCGCCGCCCTCCGGATAGAATGCCGTGGCGTCAAGAACGACGTATTTGCCTTTCACCGCCAATACCTTGGCATCGAACTCTTCGGCCGAATCATAAAAGAGGGTTTTTGTTTTCGCAGTGCCCTCCACATCCACCGAAGGCTCGGCGCTCTTGCCCGTCTCGTCCTCTTTGCGCAGCAGCGAATAGAAGTTCTCCGGTATTTCCACCTTCAATCCCTTTTCCCTGGCAATTTCACCAACAAGCTCGGCTGGAATCCCATCCGACTCATACAGGCGCTTGAGCTCCTCCACCCCGATTGCCTTGCCCCGCGAGAGCAGCCCTGCCACCTTCCCGCGCCCCTTCTCCTTGCCTGCCGCGTATTTCTTCTGTTCTTCCTCGATTACCGCAACTGCCGTCGGCACGCCTTCTTGCAGCTTGGGGGACATTTCCCGCAGGTGGTGCGCGTGCGCCTCGAGCACTGACCCGTAATCAAGCGAGAGGCCAAACTCGGAATCAAAGCCGAACACCCGCCTCAATATCATCCGCAGGTTGTAGCCCCCGCCAGAGTTGGATGGGAGCATGCCGTCGGTTGCGGTGAAAAGGATGGTTTTGAGATGGTCGGCGCAGGCGTATGATGCATGGAGGGGCGCGAATGTCTGCGCCATTTCCTCAAGGCCCATGCCGAGCTTTTTGGCAATTTCCGCCTTCTCCTTGCCGAAATGCTCCGCAGCCTCGTCGGCATCAAGAGCCCCCGAGAGCCTGGCGTATTGCAGGAAAAGCTCCTCATCCGCATTTATTCCCGCCTTTTTCTTGATGCGCCCAACCGCATCGCCAAAAACAATATCGTAGCTGACCGGGCTGCCGTGCGTTATCCATGCGAGGCGTTCAAGCCCTGCGCCCATATCGATGACTTTGGTGGAAAGCTCCCTGCTTTGCCCCCCAGCAAGCTCCTCGTACTGCATGAACACGCAGTTGCCAAGCTCCAGCCCGTCGGCAAAATACTCGATGCACGGACCGAAATTGCCCCCGCCCACCCAAACATCCTCGTTGAAGACAAGGTGCTTTTCGTCAATTCCAAGGTGCGAGAGGTACCCCAAATCGTGCGTGATTGCCTCATCCTTCCAGTAGAAATTCCCGGTTTTTGCCGTGTTGAAAGCGTGCTGGCCCACCATGACAAAGGTAGTATAGTGCCTGCCTGTCACGCCCACGTTTGAAATGTCTGGGAAGCGTATGCACTGCTGCGGGACGATTAGCGGATTGGCCGGAGGCTCAAGCTCCCCTGAAACCACATAGGGCTGGAAGTCGTTTATCGAGGCGATGGTGAAATACAAGTCGTCGCGCCACCGCGCCACCGTGGGGTATGCCTCAATGGAGGTGTGATTATGCTTGGTGAAATACTCCTCTATTTTTTTCCAGGTCTCCACATAGCCAAGGGGCTTTTTCGCCATTTTTTTGCCGATGAATTGGTATCCCATGCAGGCCGAATCGGAGCACGTGGCGCGGTGTTCCACCGACCAGAAATGCCTGGAGCATTTCGCGCACTTCTGCCGCGCGTACCCCCTTTCCTCAAGCGCAGAGACCTTGTAGTGCTTCTGCCACTCCTTTCCAAACTGCGTCCTTAGCGCGTTTTTGTCCATGGCTGCACCATTGATGGGCCCGACCGGGATCGAACCGGTAGTCTTCGCTGTGTGAGAGCGACGTGTTAACCATTCCACTACGGGCCCAAATACAGACGATTTCTGCCGCCATACCCATATAAATCTTGTCAGACGTGAGACGGCGGATGCCGGTTTTTATTCATTTGCCTCTCTATCAACTTTGCGCTCCCATAGTCTAGTGGCTGACTACGGCGGAATTGTCCGCCGGCGCAAGCCGGACAACCCGGTCAAGGACGGAGCCCTCTCACAGCCCTTTTTCTCGCTCCCGCAAGCGCTCGCTCAAAAAAGCGCTGGCGGAAAAATGAAAAATGGCTGCAGAAAGGCTCTAACTCGGGTTCAAATCCCGATGGGAGCGTATTTTCTTTTTTTATTCATAAAAATGCGCGCGTTTGCACTTGTGCAACGCGCAGCCCTTTTCTCTTTTCGGCTTTATTGGTGGTAGTTTATAGTCCGATAGGTTGGTTTAAAAACTGTTGCAATTTAAATTGTTTCATGGGGGGAATGAAGAGGGCATTTAATAGAACCCCAGGGAATGTGGGGCGGAAAGGCCACAGATATGAGCTTGAGAACTTTAGCATCAGCCCAGGCCTTATTGAAAAAACGATTTTGAATGACATGCAGATTAGGGAGATGGGAAATAAAAACGGAAGAAATGGTAAAAATGGCGAGGAGGGGGAAGACGAGGGGAGCAGAACAGGAATTGTAACGAGGATTGTGGACTCTGGCATGAAAAAGAAGCAGCAGCTGATTGTGGAGGGAATTCTTAAGGCGATACATAGGGGGATTTGCGACAATCCTGAATTCAATCCTGCCGCAGCCGCGTACGGAAGCCCTCCCGCCCTTATCGCGAGAGAAGTGGGGGACCCCTCCATTTGGATTAGCGATGGAGACAAGCTCCGGGTGAGCGTTGCCCTGGTAACCCGCCCAGACATTATGTGCTTGCAGGAGACTTACAAGGAAAAGGAGAATTTCTTGAAGGTGAATCCCAGCCCAGAGCAGCTAAAGATGTTTGAGGAGGAGCCAGTGATGCCGATTACCAGGACATACAGAATCGTCAAAGTGTCGATCGACATGCACAACGAGCAGATATCCTTTGGGAGTGGTCCTCGGAAAATTGTTTTCCCCCTCGAAACCAGTAATCTTGTAGAAAATAAGGTGTATTGGGGGATGAAAAACTACTCGTTCTTACACAAAATGGAAGGGAAGGAAAGCACAGGCGCGTGCGATGAGCGGCAGTTTTTCGACCAGATGGCATGATGCAAGGCTCAGACATGCTCTTGCGCGGCCAATACGATGTTCTGGAAGAAGCGCAATGAGTTTTTCTCATAGGAGATGCCCTCGCTGAAGCGCGGGTAGGTTATTTTCCTCACCGCGCACTCGGGATGCGGCATGAGGGCGAATATTTTCCCGGTGGTGTCGGATATCCCTGCGATGTTGAGCAGGGAGCCGTTGGGGTTCCAGGGGTAGCCCGCGCCCGCATCCATTTTGTCGTCAGCGTACTTGAGCGAAACTTGCCCATTTTCCTCAAGTGAAGACAGCTCCTTTTTGCTTGCTGCGGCAAACCGCCCCTCCCCGTGCCTTACCGGGCAGTGCAGGAAATCCACGCCTTCGAAATACTTGCACACCCCCTTTTGGGGCTTGAGGTAAACCCACCTGTCCTCAAAGCGGCCGCTGGCATTGCGCTGCAAGGTGTACTCCTGCTTGAACGAATGGGACAGGTTTGGAAGCGCGCCAAGCTTCACCAATGCCTGGAAGCCGTTGCAAATGCCAAGCACCGGCTTGCCCGAGGCGGCAAACGACTCGAATTGCGCTCGGAAGGCGGAGCCCAGCTTGTTTGCAAGCATCCTGCCAGAGGAGATTTCGTCGGCAAACGACCAGCCCCCGGGTATTGCGAACGCCTCGAAATCCTCAAGCTTTGCCTTCCCGCCCGAGATGTCGGAGAAGTGCACGACTTTCGGGCTTGCTCCCGCCAAGGAAAACGCATGGGCAAGCTCATGCTCGGAATTGAGCCCAAACCCTGAAAGCACGCAAACCGAAGGCTTCCTCAGTTCGGAAGCCATGATGGGGATTTGAGTTTTGGCTTGGGGAGGGCGTGACTGGCGGGGAGAGAGGGCTTTCTTGTCTCCCTTCCTATTAACCAAGCCGCTGCCCGAAGAGAGCCGGATGGACCTTTTCCAAGATCGGTTTTTTTTCACCATTGCATCGTCCCCTTCCAAGAAGATTGCAGCTGCCCAACCGAAGAGTGGATAAGTTCCCTTCCGTTCATGCGGATGGAAAGTGCGTCGCTCCCGACCTTGCCGAGGCACTGAGCCGCCACGCCTTTCATCGATGACTTGAATCGG
>CAYSQN010000024.1:0-8297 GCA_964433305.1 Microcaldota archaeon
AATGAAGTCTTCGGCTGATGAGCGGCTAAAAGAGCTTTACGCCTGCGGTAAAAACGAACAGTATGACACGCGCCTGAGGGTGGCGCGAGAATATGTGCGGCTGCAAGAAAACGAACTAAGTATCGAGGCAAATGCCATCCAGCGGGTCCTGGATGAGAAATATTATGGCAGAAGCCAACTGGAAAAAGAACTGGAATCCGCAAGGCGAAATTTTGAAAAGCTTCAAAAAGACATGGATATGGCCAGAGAAGAATATAAGAAATGCGAAAAAGCCAAGGCAGAATACCTTGAAGGTGCCGACAAGTTGGCGCAGCGTGCAAGCGAGTGGCTCAAGCAAAACAAAAGCTATGAAATGCGTGGTGAACATGACTATTTAATGGGGCTTTTCCTGTCGGTGGAAAACGCAATTGACGCCGATGCCAATCTGGGGCAGCAAGGCATGATCGCCTTGGATGTCAGTGATGAAGTTTCAAAATCCATGGCTGGATTGGATGGGGATATGCGCCGAGAAGCCATTATGCACACATCAGTATACCTATGCTACAAAATTTCCTCCCATCTTGCCGGGCAACTTCGCGAGTCGGGGAGCTACGGAGAAAGCGAGTGTGCCGCTAAAAAAAACATTTACCTCCAGAACAGCAAGGTTTGGGGGGCGTCGATTTCAAGCCAGAAGGCGATTGCCAATGAGATACGGTCCGATCTTGAAATTATTAAGAATTTGGAAAGCATTGTTGAAGGCTTTAGGAGGCGCAAAAGCGAGCTGGAGATTAATTATTCCACTAAAAAAGCCCAGAAGTTCCAAAAGGACGCTGACGCCATCAATAAACTGCTTGAGAAATGCCATGAAGACCCGGCGGGCTATGAAATCGTTGCGGAAAAACACCTGGCGCAGCTCGAGATCATCATCTCACATGGTGAAGGGCTGATGGCGTTGTATAAAAATGCCGCAAAATTCATCGAGTGGAATAGATCCTGCATGGATGAGATATCGAAGCTGGGCACGCGAGAGGAGGAAGTAAGGGGGGGGATATCGTTCCTGGAACACAAGCTTTCAGACATGGGGGACGACTCGCACCTTAAGCGGGATCTTGCTGAAAAGATTGATCTGATAGGCAATGCCAGAGGCATTGCAGCCACCATAACTAGCGCCATCAACCCCAAATATAACTGCTTGCTGGAGAAAAATGCGCCAACTGCGAACAAGCATGTGAAATCGTGCAGTTTCACCCAAAAAATTCCCCTTATGGACCAGGAGATCGCGAGCAAGCAAAACAGGCTCGATTCATTTGTAGAAAGAGCGAAAGAAAGGTTTGCTGATTTTGGGGAGAAGGGCGCATATCGCAACCAAGCCAGGAATTTTGAAAAGACTCTCCGGGCAATAGGGGAGGCTTATGCCGAAAAAGGGTTCAAGCTCAGCCTTAACTCCGTCTGTGAAATCCCCGGGCTTGCCAAAAAATGCCATATCCAGGACATTCCTGGCGACAGGAAGGTAATCCGAGTGGGGATAGACTCCGCCCTCAAATACCGGCTGTTGCTTGATTGCACCGATGCAGAACACCCTGCGATAATATTCGTTGGCAACAAGGGCGAGTCCAAAAATTACATTAAAAACCGTGGGTACATGGGTGCTTCGAATGACGGGCTTTTTGGGCTGTTGAAAAACGAGTAAACGCAGCCCATGCGCACAAAAGCTTGAAGGTTATCTCATTTATATTTTTTTCATATCATATTCCAGCCATGCCTGTTTATGGGGAAGGCAAGAAAAAGGGAGAAAACAGCGAGGGAAACAAGAATCGCCCCAGAAATGAAAAACTTCAGCTTGGCTTGGTGGTTTACAAGCCCCCCTCGGAGCAAATTGACCCGCTTTATTCCGCCAAACTCTTCAAGGAAAGCGGAATGGCTGCTTTTTTAGGCATGGAAAAAATCGAATCCATGGGCCTGGAGCCGACAATTGATGATTGGAAATCCATCAAAGGCAATTTTGATGCCGCTATCCTCGCAGGGCTGGAGGAATTCGAACTTCGGATAACCAACGGGATGGTATGTGAAAAAATAGCCCGCGCCTACCGGCGGGGAGTGGATGGGGAAAACACGATACTTTTTCTCAAATTGGCGAAGGAAAACATCAACCTAGCCAGCACCGAATCCCTTCCGGATGAAAAGCTGGGTGAAATAGTAGTGCATCTGGCGAGGCTTTGCATATCCCTGGGGAAGGCATATTTTGACCAAGGCAAATACTGCCAGCCAGGCATCCTACTTGGGGGCAATTCAAAGGACCAGCAGGAGTATGCAAATGCCCAGTATGAATTTTTCGATGCGCTTGACTACCTCGATGCCGCAGGGCATTTTTACCCTGAGCGGGACTTCAGCCTCCAGCGGGCCAAATGCCACCTAAAGCTTGAGCAGCTCGAGCCTGGCAGCGGAAACATAGATCATGCGGTGGAACAGCTGAAAGAATTTGAGAGGCGGAGTGTCGTTGAGTTTGCGGGAGCAGGCAAAAAATTGGAGGACATTGCCTTTTTTTACCGCCTTAAAGCCGATGCCGAGCAATTGCTTGGAGACAAGGATGCCTCCGCCAAGTACGAAAACGTGAGGGAATTTTACGATTATTTCCTAAAAGGGGAAAGGCTTTTCCCAGGCTTGCCATGCCCAGGCATGAATTGAAGTGCGTTTGCAGGAAAATGCCTTCCCTGCCGGGGAAGGGAATGGAAAATAAAAATAGATTCTAGGGGAGGGGGGCCCTGATGCGAACAATTGTCGCCTAAGAGCTTCGTATTTCCCCGCCGCCAAGCGTGCCGTTCCCGTAATCTATCACGGTGAACGCCATTTTTGGGGTAACCCTTTCATTGCCCAGATGGTCCTTGGCGCTTATGAAGTAGTAATAGTCGCCAGGGGCAAGCTGCTCGTTGTCCTCGCAGGATGGGTCGGAGCAGGTTGCTACCACCAAATCGGCATAAGGGGACATTGAACGCGGGTCGGGCGAGCGGTGTATCTTTATCTCTGAAATGCCGCTTGGGTCTTTTGCCGAGGCAGTGATGGAAACCAGCACTCCGCTCACCGCAAGCTCGTGGGTGATGATCGGCCCGTCTTTGTCAAATTCCGACGGGGGGGATGGGGGCTGCGGAGTTGGAGACGGCGGCAGCTGAGCCTTGCCTGCGCACCCGAAGAGCAAGAGTGAGAGGACCATTCCAAGGAAGATGATTTGATTCGGATTCATATTGCACACCCCTGCCAGGTTATCGAAGCCATGATATTTAATGGGTTCGGAATCGTTCGGTAGGTTGGGGAAAATGCTGGCAGCCGATTGGGGGCGGCGCAGGGGCGAAAAGCTGGGAAATCGGGCAAACCCCTATAAATAATGGCGCATTTTCTCATCCATCGTTTAGTTCTTCCGAAAAAGAGGTGCCAACATGGTGTTCAATGCAAACGCATTCCGGAATATGCCCGCAGTTCTTCTGTTTCTTTCCCTTCTGGCAGCACTTGCATCCGCAGCAGACCCTGCCACTGCGGCAAGCGCCTCTGCAAACGGTTCTGCCTACCTCTTTGGCAACTGGTCAGCTTCCAATGTGTCTGTGACCCTGGTGTGCACGCCAGGAACATCCGACTGCAACAGCACGCTTTACTGCATCGGCACTTCCAACACTTGCGACCCCACCACCGGAGGCACGCTGTATAACGGAACCATAAACATTTCTGCAGATGGAATCTCTTACCTCAGATACGCGAGCGCCAACAGCACGGGAGGATGGGGGGACACTAATTTCAGCGCCATTGCAATTGACACCACTGCCCCCTCAATTTCCATAAGCGATGACGCCTCTTCAAGCTGGACTGCGTCGGATACTGTTGCAGTGAGCGTGTCTGACGGCGGCTCAGGAATTGCAAACACCAGCTTTGTGCTCAAGGCCAATTCCACCTGCGAACTGTCAATTGACGCCGATTTCATCTCCGGAAGCAATGGCACCTCGGTGCTTGCAAACAACGAAACCGCTTTCCTGGGAAAATATGTCTGCTTCAGGGTTATGGACAACACCGGCAGGAGAAGCTACCTGTCCTCATCGGCAATCAACCGACTGGACACTTCATCCCCAAGCGTGAATGCAGGCGCAGCCCTCCAGGCCAACTCGCAGTTCATGCAGAACGGCTCGGCAAACGACTCGGCAAGCGGCATTGCATCCTACTCATGGTCAAAGGTTTCCGGCCCAGGCTCGATAACGTTTGGGTCCCAAAACCAGCAGAACACCGCCATAAAGGCAAGCCAGGACGGCGCTTATGTGATACGCTTGAGTGTGACTGACGGCGCAGGCAACAGCGCGTCGGATGACTTCGGACTGGAGTGGATAACCGCTGCCCCGGAAATTTCCATCACTGCCCCCAATTCCACCCCAATGCAATCCAAAACCATCACCGCCTCTGCGCCAGGCGGCACCCTTTCCATGGCAACCGCCCCGGGGTTGGCTTGCGACGCCTCTTTGGCGTTCGCCCCCTACGCCCCAATCAATTTCAGCTCAGAGTCGGACAATGGCAAGAGGGTTTGCTACAAGGTGACAGACGCCCTGGGGAACGTAGCTTACAAGATTTCAGCCCCGATTGCAGGGATTGACACCACCAAGCCCGCTTTGGCGCTTAAGGGCAATCCGATAATTTCCATTGAGGTATTTTCCGCGTATTTGGATGAGGGGGCAGTTGCCAATGACAGCCGCGATGGCAATCTTACCCCAAAAATAGCAGTTAGCAACCCGGTAAATGTGAGCGAAGTGGGAGTTTACACCGTCGCCTATGAGGTGAAGGATGCCGCTGGCAACCGCGCCACAATAACTCGCACAGTAAAGGTGGTGGACACTACTGCGCCCATCATCACCATCCTTGGAAACTCCACCTCCACGGTCGAGCTCAACTCCAATTACACTGATTTTGGGGCGACTGCAACTGACAATTATGATGGGGATGTCACTTCGAAAATAATCGTTTCCAATCCGGTAAACATCAAGGCGGCAGGCAGCTATAATGTCACGTATGATGTGGAGGACGCCGCAGGCAACAAGGCAGAGCGGGCAATTCGCACGGTAAATGTGGTGGATAGCTACGGGTGGCTCATATTGACTGGCATCGGAGCGACCATCATCGCAGTTGCCGGCGTGGCATTTTACCTGCTGTTCATGAGAAAGAAGCGCACGGGGCTTTAGGTTAGTCGCCCAAAGCGCAGGAACTCCAACGCCTTGAGGCAGAGGCGATTCATGTTGGGCAAAAGCGTTCGAAAGCAGGCACCCTAAAGTTACTTCTTCCCCTCTTCCTGTATTTTCCCTATCCGCTTCAAGAGCGACTCCTTGTCATAGGTGAGAAACTCAAGCGGCTGCCCCTTCCTGTCGATTATCTCAAGCTTTTCGCGCGCTTCATCCGAATCAATGAAGCGGGAAATGTCGCCTAATGAGCCTCCCTGCCAAGGCTGCCCCATGTGCGCTGCGGCTGTCATGTATAGGTGGTCTTTTGCTCGCGTGGCGGCAACGTAGAAAACGCGCTTTTCCTCTTCCAGCGCTTCCTCGTTTTGCATGGAGCGGGCTGAGGGGATTACCCCGTCTTTCACCCCAAGGAAGTAAACCACGTCCCATTCCAGCCCCTTTGCGGAGTGGATGGTGGAGAGTGCGAGGGGCTTTTCCGTTTCTTCGCCCTCTGGCAAGGCAAGCGCCTTGTGGCGCGGGGGCTCAAGCATCATGTCTGCCAGAAGGGCTTCAATGTCCTCGTAGGAGGAGGCAATGGCTGAGAGTGCCACTATATCCATCTTGCGCGCATCGGCATCCTGGGGGTAGAGGCCCGCAAGCTGGGGAGCATAATAATCGGCAAATGCCTTGCAGAGCAAAGGCATGTTGCCTTGGTTTTTGGAAGCTTCCTGGAGGACCTTGTGCAGTGCGGAGATGCCTTCGCTGTAGGAGTGGCCGCAAGCGTGTGCTTTTAGCGCCTCGAGCATGGAGGGCAAGGTGCTATGGGCTATCAGCTCCCCGCTTAGCCTGCCTGCGTGCTTGGAGCCTATCCCCCTCAGCAGCTTTAGGGTGCGCATCCAGGAAAGCTCGTCTTTGGGGTTGGCAAGCAGCCGGAAGTGCGCCAGGAAGTCCTTCACATGGGCAAGCTCGAAGAATGCAAATCCGCCTATCACCTGGAATGGGATTTGGCGGTTGGCAAGCTCAAGCTGCAGCTGGATGGAAACGAAAACCGACCGGCAAAGCACCGCCTGGCGCTCAAGCGGCATCCCCATGCGCTTGTATTCGAGTATCTTTCCGCAAATCCAGTCCGCCTCGTCAAACGTGTCCTTGAAGAGGAGCAGCTGGGGCTTGCTTCCATTTCGGCCAAGTGCGGAGACAAGCGTTTTGTCGTGCTTTTTCCCCATCAATTCCTGGATGTGGTTCGCAAGGGAGAGTATCTGGCCGGTGCTACGGTAGTTGTGCTCGAGCTTGATTATGCTGGTGGCTAAAAACCACCCGGGGAAACCGATGATGTTTGAGTGATTGGAGCCGCGGAAGCCGTAAATGGTCTGCGCGTCATCGCCCACCACCATGATGTTTCCCACAAGGTTGCCGATGCGCCTGACAATTTCCCCTTCTATCTTATTGGTGTCCTGGAACTCGTCCACCATCACGTATTTGTATCGGCGCGCGAATGCGGCCCCCACCTGTTCGTTTTCCAAGAGCAGCTTGAGGTATAGTATCATGTCGTCATAGTCCACCAGGTTGCGGTATACTTTGTACTTTGCGTACTCGCGCTGGATGGCGGCGATGCCATCAATGAAGCTGGCAAGGGATGGGTGCTCGTTATTGATTACCTGCTCGATTGAGAGGCTTTTGCAGTTGGACTTGCTTATCATGGTGTGGACTATGCTTGCCTTGGGAAAGTTTTTTTCCTTGCCGTGGATGTCAAGGATGCCCATGCACCGCTCCACCGCATCCTCGCTGTCCTTTTCATCGATTACCGTGAAGCTTGAGGAAAGCCCAAGCGATGGTGCATATTTCTTGAGCATCTTGTAGCCGAATGAATGGAAGGTTCCGCCCTCAACGTTCTTTGCAGCCGGATGGTTGCGCGCCGCGCGGTGAAGCAGCTGCTGTGCTGCTTTTTTGGTGAAGGTGAGAAGCAGGATGGAAGAGGGGGAAACCCCCCGCAGCACCAGGTTGAGCGCCCGGTACTCTATCACCCTTGTCTTGCCCGTCCCAGCCCCTGCGATGATGAGGACCGGGCCTTCGGTTGCGTTAACCGCCTGAAGCTGGGAGGGGTTGAGGTGCTTGGCAACCGTCTCCAGGGAGGGAAGCGCTTTGCCTTCTTCGCTTCCCCTAGCGCGCCTTATTTTATCCGCAAGGTGCTTCATCAGGAAAGAGTGGATTTGCAGCTATTTAAAGCAAGCGAGAGGGAGTTGCCGGTGCCCGAAGAAATTGATGGCAACAGAATTTGATGCGCATACTGATTCAATTATATGCAAGGTGAGCCAAATAGATGCCATATGGTCTGCCTTTCGTCTTTTGAAAGGGCCTCCATGGGGTGTTCAAATGGTTATCGAGGAAAAGGAGGAGACTGCGCCTGAAAGGCGAAAGAGGTACAGGGACCTTATGGCTGGCGGCATGAGCGACAAGAACGCCACCGAGCAGATATGGCCCAAGCTTAACGCAACCATATTGAAAAACGCCAAGGAAAAGAAGGACAAGAAAGACGCCGCCGAGGCAGAAGCCGCCGCTGAATCCAAGGAGTAGGCTCGTTCTGGTGGTTTATTCTACCCATTTTCGAACAGCATAGCATTATATATCGTATGTCCGATATATACTTGGAATTACCATTCCGATGAGGAGGCGAAGAATATGGAAAACGAAAGCGAGTGTGGAAAAGACGCGTGTTATGCTGGCGGCAAGGGCTGCAGCGAAAGCCAATGCGGCTGCGGGCAGGGCGGGAATTGCTCCTGCAATGAGAAGGGCTGCAGCGACAACGGATGCGGAAGTGGAGGGTGCGCCCCTTGCCCGTCCGAATGGTGCGGCTGCATGGGCTGCAAGCTTACCATGCTTGCCAGGAAGGCCAAAATGAAGGTGCTGATGCGCAAGATGGAGGAGCATATTGAGAAGGAGATTGGCAAAAAACTTGACCTGAAGGCGAAAATAGCCGTAGAGCACCTCCTGAAGATGTGGAAGCTCGAGAATGAGGGGGAGGAGGCGCAGCAGGCCGAGCTTGACGACTACTCAAAGAAGCTTGACGAGGCCATGAAGGAGTAAGCCTCTCATTTTTTCTTCTTTTTTTTTGTGTTATTTTTTTTATTGGTTTTTTCAAGC
>CAYSQN010000025.1:0-4299 GCA_964433305.1 Microcaldota archaeon
GGGAGAGGTAGCCATACTCTTCTCAGGGGGCATTGACAGCACCATGATTGCCACGGTGGCAAAGCGGTTCACCACGCCCCTCCTCGTGACCGCTGGGATTGAGGGGAGCGCGGACCTTGAGGCTGCCACGGCGACCGCACTGGAGCTTGGGCTGCCCCACAAGCGGGTGGTGCTCACTGAGGAGGAAATTGTCCGGGTTTACAAGAAGTGCTTCAAGATACGCAGGGGTGAGCTCAATAAGGTGGAGCTGATGGTCCCTGTTTTCTCCTGTTGCAGGGAAGCCGCGCGCGCGGGCAAGTGGAGGATACTTTCAGGCTCCGGGGCGGAGGAGCTGTTCATCGGCTATGACAGGTATTTCAAGTACAAGGGGGCGAGGCTCAAAAAACTTCTTGAGAAGGAGATAATCGAGCTGCCATCCGGAGACTGCGAGGGGCAGGAGCTGGTGGCGAAGAACTTCGGCATGAGGGCCACTTATCCCTTCCTTTACCCCACATTTGTCAAGGAGGTGCTTTCCTGCCCGCTTTCGGAGAGGCTCGGCACCCGTGATAGCAAAAAGCCGCTGCTGCGCAAGATTGCCGCCGAGCTTGGGGTGCCACAATCTGCGATTGACCGCAGGAAAAAGGCGATGCAATACGGAAGCGGAGTGCATAAGATTCTTCTTGGCAGGATAAAGGAGATAGAGGAGGAGCTGCAGATCCGGGAAGAGCTCAAGAAAAGGAAGTTTGAGAACAAGTACCGTGTCCCCTACAAGCCGCGCAACTGAGAAATTGCAGGAAATCGAGATTATATATCCGTGCGGCTTTTTTCCCTCAAGATGGGCAATTTGGCCGGAATAGGCTTGGGCTTTTATTATTTGTCAAAAAGATTAGCTCATGCTGCAGGAAATCGACGCAAAATGGCAGAAGAGGTGGGAAGAGGCGAAATTGTTCGCCCCCAGCGCCAAAAATGGGGAGAAATTCTACCTGACAGCCGCATTCCCCTACCCCAATTCCCCCCAGCACATAGGGCACGGAAGGACCTACAGCACCACTGACATTTACGCGCGCTACATGAGGATGCGCGGGAAAAACGTGCTTTTCCCCATGGGATTCCATGTCACCGGCACCCCCATTTTGGCCATGGCCAAGCGCATTGCGGACAAAGATGAGGAGCTCCTCGTTATTTTTGAGAAAATTTACGGCATTTCAAGGGAGACTGCCGCCGGGCTTACCGACCCCCGAGAGCTGGTGGCATACTTCTCCCGAGAAATTGAGGCGGGCATGAAGGAGATGGGCTACTCCATTGATTGGAGGCGGAAATTCTACTCGTACGACAAGCAGTTCAACAGGTTCGTGGAATGGCAGTTTGAAAAGCTGCACAAGATGGGGCTGATAACCAAGGGGGAGCATGCCGTGCCGTGGTGCCCGGTTTCCAACGGGGCGGTAGGCGCGCACGACACGCGCGGGGAGATGGACCCGCAGATAGAGGAAGTTGTTGGGGTGCTCTTTGCCTTTGAGGATGGGTTTCTTGCCTGCTCAACCTACCGGCCTGAAACGATTTACGGAGCCACCAACCTGTGGGTGAATTCCTCTGCACTTTACGTGAAGGCGGAGTGGAGGGGAAAGAAACTGTACATTGCCAAAGATGCCCTTGCCCCTCTTTCCATGCAGCTGGACTTGAAGGTGAAGGAAGAGGTTGCGGGAGGCAAGCTGGTTGGCAGGATGGCAACCAACCCCGTATCTGGGGAGAAGGTGCCTGTGCTAGCTGCAAGCTTTGTGGATGCCGCGCACGGCACAGGAGTGGTGATGTCTGTACCTGCCCATGCGCCATTTGACTACCTTGCGCTGCGCCAGGGGGGGCATGAGGGAAAACTGAAGCTGCGGCAAGTGCTGCGTGTGGAGGGCTTTGGGGAATTCCCTGCAAAAGAAAGAGTTGAGAGGATGAAAAGTGCTGGGCAGAATGACCCCAAGGCGCAGCTGGCCACCGAGGAGATTTACAAGAAGGAGGCGCACTCGGGCGTGATGGTGGAGGGAGAGTTCGCTGGCATGAAAGGCATTGAGGCAAAGGAGAAGGTGAAGGGGAAGCTAGTGGATGAGGGACACGCGATTATTCTTTATGAGATTTCCAATGGGCCCATCTACAGCCGCTACGGCGGCCTGGTGGGGGTGAGAGTGGTCAAGGACCAGTGGTTCATCGACTATGGCAGCAAGGAGTGGAAGGAAAAGGCAAGGAAATGCCTTGAGGCAATGGAGATACTGCCTGAGAAAACACGCAGGGAATACGAGCACACCATTGAGTGGCTGCATGAGAAGGCGTGCACGCGCTCGGCGGGCTTGGGAACGGTTTTCCCGTTTGACAAGGGCAAGATGATTGAGGCGTTGTCCGACTCCACGCTTTACATGGCATTCTATACTGTGGCGCACCTTGCCATGAAGATGAAGCCTGAGGAGCTGGATGAAAAGCTGTTTGATTTTGTTTTCCTGGGCAAGGGCAAAGCAGAGGGGCTGCCAGCTGAGGCTGCAGCCATGCGCGAGGAGTTCGAGTACTGGTACCCGCTTGACAGCAGGCACTCGGCAACCGACCTGGTGCACAACCACCTTACCTATTTCGTATTCAACCACGTTGCCATCCTGCCGCAAAAGCACTGGCCAAAAAGAATGGTGACCAACGGATTTGTGCTGATGGACGGCAAAAAGATGAGCAAAAGCATGGGAAATATCATGCCCATACGCGCCGCCTGCAAGGAACTTGGCGCGGACACCATACGCTTCACCGTGGTATCTGGTGCAGACTTGTCGCAGGATTCGGACTTCAACAGGCCGGCTGTGTCCGGGGTGATTTCGCGCCTGAACATGATGATGGCTGCCATGGGGAAACATGCTGGGAAGAAAGATGGCCCTAAGAGGGGAATGGCTGAGAAGCTGCTGCTTTCAAGATTGCACCGCCGCTGCCTTGCCGCGCCCCCCATGTACGAATCCTTCCAGCTGCGCGAGCTTGCCCTTGAGCTGTTCTACAATACAACAAACGACGTGCAATGGTACCTCAAAACGAGCGAGAAGCCGCAGATGAGGGAGTTTTTCGAGCACTGGGTGGCGCTCATTGCGCCTTTCATGCCCCACGTGGCCGAGGAGATGTGGGAGAAGCTTGGCAAGAAGCACTATGTAAAAGATGCGGAATTTGTTTCAGTTGCCCCGTTCCCTAAAGGGGATGCAAAGAAGGTGGATGAGGCGCTTGAAGCAGCCCAAAGCTACGTGCAGCAGGTGAAGGAGGACATTTCCTCCATATTGAGGCTCATCAGGATGGAGAAGCCCTCCAAGATTGAGCTTTTTGTGGCAAGTGAATGGAAGAGGAAGCTGCGGGAGATTGCTGCAAGAGAAAAGAAGTTTGACACTGCGATGAAAGTTGCCATGGGCGAGCCTGGGATAAAGAAGCATGCGGCAGATGTGGCAAAGGTGCTGATGGCTTACATGAAAAACCCAGGAGCGCTTGAGAAGGAGATATCTTCGGAGTTTGAGCTTGAGGCGCTCAAGTCAGCTGGGAAAATGCTCTCTGAGGAGTTTGGCGCGCCGTTTTCTTTTGAGATGGAGGAAAAGAGCAGTTCCCCTAAAGCCAAGCATGCCATGCCGGGCAAGCCGAGCATATTGATATCCTAGGTGGAATGTTCATGGCGATTTCTGTGAAAGTGGAGAAAAAGGATGCGGAGAGAGTGAGAAAAAAGTTGTTGCAAGGAGGCCTTCTTGACTCGTCCCATGCCCCTTCCCATGATTCGAAATATGTCTATTTTGCGGTGAAGAAAAGACCGGCTGGCATGGTGGCAGCACAGAGGAAGATGGAGAAGAGAAAGGGGCAGGGCAAGCGGTTGGGGGAGGCGATTGGGGGAAATTTGACTGCGACAGAGAGGCAGGAGCTTGTCAAGTCCTTTGAGATTGTGGGCGACATCGCGGTGGTGGAAGTGCCCCCCTTGCTTGAGAAAAAGCAGAAGATGATTGCGGATGTGCTGCTCAGAATGCACCACAACGTGAAAGTGGTTGCGAAAAAAGCCGCTGGAACTGCTGGAGAGTTTCGGATAAGGCCGGTCGAAGTTATTGGCGGGGAGAAAAGAACCTGGACGGTGCACAAGGAAGCAGGATGCTACTTCGAGCTGGACCTCAATGAAACTTATTTTTCACCAAGGCTTGGAACCGAGAGGGAGAGGATTGTGGAGCTGATTAGCCAGAAAAGAAGAAGCACTGGAGAGAGTGGGATGGCTGGATTGGGAGGGGGGGAAAGTGCTGGGGTTGGGGGGCACGGGGAGAATGTGCTGGTGCCTTTTGCCGGAGT